>CANQZH010000001.1 GCA_947628245.1 uncultured Bacilli bacterium
TCAGCAGCCATATCTTCATAAAGATCAGCTATTACATCACCTGTTACCGCAAAGTAAGTAACCGTAAATGGAACTCCTGAAGCATCAGTTGGATAAACCCCTTTGCCGTGTTCAGCATATATATTTTCTAATCCCGCAGCTTTTAATTCTTCAACTGTTGCATCTTTAGTTAATTGACTAACCATTGTACAAATCATTTCACAATGTCCTAATTCCTCCGTTGCAATATCATTTAACAAAGCTTTTCCCTTTTCATCAGGCATTGAAAACTTTTGAGAAAAATAACGAAGAGATGCTGCTAATTCACCATTAGAACCACCAAACTGAGTAATTAAACATTTAGCTAATCTTAAATCTTTATTTTTAATTTCTACTGGATAATTTAAATGTTTAACATATTTAAACATACATACTACCTCCTTTATTATCCCAAGGCCAAGGATTTTTAATCCAATTAAAGGTTGAGCCATTACTTTCATTTACTACTATAGGTCCATATTTTTTAACATAATTTAATTCTAAATCATCTAATTCTCTAGCATATTTTTTAAATTGTTCAAAATTAGCCATATCTTCAGGATGTAAATCTAAATATAAATTTAAATCATTAAGTGCAAAAGATAAAGCCATTAATCTTAAAAGCATTCTTTCTTGTTCATTTGAAGCTTTTAATTTATAGTAAGTATATTGTTTATAAGGAATAAATGTTCCCTTCTCTAAATTTCCTCTCATAAAACCTTCTTCAGGACTTAAGAACTTATCATCTCTTACTTCCATTTTAAAATCACTACCCGGAATTTTAAATAAACTTACTTCATAATTAAAATCCGTATTATCATATAACATATTTACCCTCCTCATTTTTAAGTTATGTAAATCGTCTATTATTGCTAGGGCAAAAACCTAAAAAGACTCTTTCTTTATAAAAAAAAATATGTTACAATTTAATCATAGTAAAGGATGGATTAAATATGGATAAGGAATCAAACAAAAAAAGTACAGCTAGTAAAAAAACTAGCACAGCAAAAAGAACTACTAACGCTGCTAAAAAAACTACTAGTACAGCTAAAAAAACTAGTACAACAACCAAAAAAACAAATGCCAAGAAAGGAACAACTACTACTAAAAAAACTACAACTCCTAAAATAGTTGAAGAAAAAGTAATTACTAAAGAAGAAGTTAAACAACAACCAACAAATGATAATAAAATGATTTTAATCATTGTTCTAGCTTTATTAATTGCCGTTATAGCTATTGCTAAAATTGCTGGAGTTTTTGATATTAAAGATTATAGTAAAAGTTATCTTTTAAAACATAAAGTTGTAACTAATGAAATAGTTGATAACAATCTAAGTATTTTACCTGATAAAGATGCTTTTATCTTAGTAACATCTTTAAATAACGAAGAAGAATACAATTTAGAGAAAGATTTAAAAAAAGTTATTAAAGATAATAAAATTAAAGATAATTTTTATGTATACATTTATAACGAGAATAACAAAGTTAATTTAAATAATATTTTCCAAGTAACTGGTGATATTAAACTACCTACTATTTTATATTATAAAAATGGTAAATTTGTTGATATGGTTAAAAGAGAAGATCAAAATATGATTGAAGCTGCAGATTTTGTTAAATTACTTGATATTTATGAACTATCAAAATAAAATCTTCTTTTTTGTAGGAGTGAAATAATGTTAAATATTGTTTTATATGAACCAGAAATTCCAACAAATACTGGTAATATAATGAGAACGTGTGTCGCAACCGGTACTACTCTTCATTTAATTGAACCTTTAGGTTTTAAACTTGATGAAAAAAGTATTAAAAGAAGTGGTGTTAATTATATTAATGATTGTCAATATTTTGTTTATAAAAATTGGGATGATTTTTTAAGTAAAAATAAAGGAACCTTTTATTTTTATACAAGATATGGTCATAAACCTCATTCTGATTTTGACTATCATAATAAAGAAGAAAACATCTATTTAATCTTTGGTAAAGAAAGTACTGGTATTCCTCGTTTTATTTTAAAACCTAATCTTGCTAATTGTGCAAGAATTCCAATGACTAATAAAGTTAGAGCTTTAAATTTAGCTAACTCAGTTGCAATTGTCTTATATGAAGCTTTAAGACAACAAAACTATCTTGATTTATTACGAGATGAACCTCATAAAAGTTCTAATTTTATTGAAGAATATGAAGGTGATGAATAATGCATTGTAAAAAATGTGGTAAAGCTCTTGGAACTGATCGAGGCATTTGTCCTTTTTGTGGAGCTATGTTAAGTACTGATCAATATCAAGAATATAAAGAACTAAAAAAAGAAGGTTTTTATAAACCCGAATTATTAACTGAAAAATATGGGGAAAAACCTATTGTTTATGAAAAAAGAAATGAAGGAAATAGTAAAGTTTACATTGTAATTATTATTTTAGGAATTATTGTTTTAGGTTTAATTATATCTTTAATCTTATTAACAATTTAAGAACCTTTAATGGTTCTTTTTTAAACCCCTAATTTAAGATGTTTTTTCTTTAAAATTATTTTACGAACAAAATCAACAGGAATAACGGTTATACTTAATAATATTACTAAAGTTAATTCAAAAGGTGTCAAACCAAAAGTTCTAAAAATTGTCCCTCCTTTATAAATTAAAAGAATTTGAACACTTGTTATAAAAAGAATAGTAATTACAAAAACAATATTCTTTCTTAAATGAGCAAAAAGATTTAAACGATAAGTCCGAGAATTAAAAGCATTACCAATACCAATAAAAATAAATAAAGCAAAATAAGCAGTCATTAAATACTTAGCTTCCGTATCAAATCTAATTAAAGATTTAATCCACGGAGATTTTAAGAAAAAAATACACAAAGAAGCTGAATAAAGACTATTCCATATAATTTGCGAATACATATATTTATTAATAATAGGTTCATTTTTCTTTTTAGGTGGTTCATCCATTGTCTCATCTAAAGCTGGTTCAAAAGAAAAAGCTAATCCTGCAAAAGTATCCATAATCATATTAATCCATAACATTTGAATAATCGTAATAGGTGTATTTACTCCAATAAAAGGTCCAATAATTGATAAAAATAAAGCACAAAAATTACAAGTTAATTGATAAATTATAAACTTTCTAATACTCTTAAAAATAGTTCGACCATATAAAATAGCTTTACTAATTGACATAATATTATCATCTAATATCACAACATCAGCTGAAGCTTTAGCAACTTCTGTTCCACTACCCATTGCAAAACCAACATTAGCTTTTTTTAAAGCAGGAGCATCATTTACCCCATCACCCGTCATTCCCACAATTAAATCTTTATTCTCAGCAATTTTAACTAACTTACTCTTATCTTTAGGTAATGCCCTTGCAATAACTTTAATATTAGGAAGCATCTTTTCTAATTCATATTCATCATAAGCATTTAATTCATCACTTGTTAAAACTAAATCTTTAGAAGATGAAATAATTCCAACTTCTTTAGCAATAGATGTTGCCGTTTCTTTAGCATCACCAGTTATCATCACAACTTGAATACCAGCCTTTTTAATTTGTAAAACTCCTTCTTTAGCTTCTTTCCTTAAATCATCTTTAATTGTAACAAAACCTATAAAAACTAAATCATTTAAATCATTATTTTTACTATAAGCTAAAGATATTATTCGACACCCTTTATTAGTTAAATTACTAATTTGATTAATAACATTTTTCTTATTTAAAAAAATTCTTTCTTCTCCATTTTTCATTAACATTTTACTACATTTTGGTATAATTTTTTCGCTAGCCCCTTTTATATATAATACTTTATTATTATCTTCACTAATACTAGCAGTTGAATATTTTAAATTACTATTAAAAGCTGTTTTAGTTAATACTTTAACATTAGTTTTTAAATCATTTTTTAAAAATTTTAATAAAGATTGATCAGTTGTATTTCCCCCAATAATTTTATCTAAAGAAAAAATACTACTATTATTAAAGTATAAATTATAAGTTAAATGCTTCTTTAATATTGGATATTTATCTAAATCTTTAATTTCTTTAAAAGTAGATAATTCACTATTAGTAAAATTAATTACTTCTAATTTTCCTTTAGTTAAAGTTCCTGTTTTATCAGTAAATAAAATATTTAATGAACCAGTAGTTTCAATTCCAACTAATCTTCTAACTAAAACATTATCTTTAAGCATTTTCTTCATATTACTAGATAAAACTAAAGTTATCATCATTGGTAATCCCTCTGGTACTGCGACTACTATAATAGTAACTGCTAAAGTTAAAGCATATATTAAATAATCAGCCATTTGATGGATATCAGTAATAGTCTTTAATATTAAAGACCAACTAAAATTATTATTAATTACAATGACTGAAAATAAATAAGAAAGTGTAACCAACACAGCCCCTATATAACCTATTTTACTAATCGTTTTAGCTAAACCTCGAAGACGTAATTTTAAAGGACTTACTGGAACATTATCTTGAACTTCTTTAGCTAAAGATCCATAAATTGTTTTATCACCTACTAAAGTTACTTGCATTTTAGCATTTCCCTCATAAACAACTGAACCTCTTAAAACTTGATCTTTAACTCTTTTTTTAACTTCTCTAGATTCCCCATTTAAACGAGATTCATCAACCGCTAATTCACCTTCAATTAAAAAACCATCAGCCCCAATAGCATCACCTGAAGCTAAAATTATAATATCCCCTACTACAATATCTTCTAATAATATTTCTTCTATTTTATTATTTCTAATTACTTTAACTAATATTTTTTCACTTTCATCTTGTAATCTTTTAAACGCTTCTTCACTACCATATTCACTTATAGTTGAAATGAAAGAAGATAAAAATATTGCTATTAAAATTCCTAAAGTTTCAAACCAATCAAAATCTTGAAATAAAAAAACAATTTTAATAGCCAACGCTATTAACAAAATTTTAATAATTGGATCACCTAAAGATTCAATCAGTAAACTAATAAAACCTTTAGACTTAATTTTAGTCAAAGCATTATTACCATTTTCTTTACGACTTTGTATAACTTCCTTATCAGTTAATCCCATCCATTTCATTATCCGTAAGTCCTCCTAGAAAATGATATGCTAAAATATTTTTTTTATGATTTACATAAAGAAAAAAAAGGAAATGACATTTTTTTCGGGAATATATTAGTAGAAAGGGCAAATAGGCTCTATTCTTAGAAAGGAGGAAAAAAATGGCTAATAATTTTGTACCATTAACAAATGATATAGTATTTAATCATATCTTTAGCCAAAAGAAAATTGTAGTTGATTTTATTAAAACCTTTTTTATGGATTTTAATGATGGTAATGTAGAAGTATTAAATGAATGGGTTCTTCCTAAAGTAAAATATGATGATAAATCAATGCGTAGTGATATTGTTGTTGTAGGAAATGACACTATTTATAATATTGAAGCTTATACTACTTTTGGAAAAGAAGAAATGGAAAAAAGTAAAAGCTATGTTACGAGAATATTTGGAACTCAAATAAAACGAGGAAAAAAATATATTCCTAAAAGAGTAATTCAGTTAAATATTTGTGAAAAATGTGAAATAAAAGAAGATGAAATAAACAAATATGGAATAATGAATTACAAGAATAGTTCTACAAAAAGATTTGGTGAAGATTTATTAATCTATGTTATAGACCTTGACAAGTTAAAGAAGAATAACTATAATGTAGGTGTAAATGATAAAACTATTAAATACTTTAAAATGTTTAATGGAAAAAGCATTGAAGAATTACGAATGATAGCGAAGGGAGATGAGAATTTGAAAGATGTAGTTAAATGTGCCGAAGCTTTTCTTAATGACGAGGAAAATCAATGGTTATTTGATAGAGAATTTTGGATAAAAAGAAAAGAAAGAAACATTGGTGAGAAAATTGGCAAAAAAGCTGGAATAAAATCAAACCAAATAAGAACAGCTGAAAAAATGTTGGCTGAAAATTTTGAACCAGAAATTGTATGTAAAATAACTGAATTGCCATTAAAAGAAATTCTAAAATTACAACACTCTTTAAAGAAAGCTTAAACGTTTTCTTTTTTTTGATTAAATTTGAAGGGAGTGTAAAAAAATAGAAATTTTACTTTCTATCTTTCATAGTTGGAAATAAGATAACATCACGAATTGATTCACTTTCCGTAAATAACATACATAAACGATCAATACCATATCCTATTCCACCAGCAGGAGGCATACCATATTCTAAAGCTTCAATGAAATCCATATCAATATCATTAGCTTCATCATTACCTAAATCTTTTTCTTTTAATTGTTCTTCAAATCTTTCTAACTGATCATCAGGATCATTTAATTCCGTATAAGCATTAGCAAATTCTTTACCTCCAATAAATAATTCAAAACGATCAACAAATCTTGGATCATCTTTATTTTTCTTTGTTAAAGGTGAAATCTCAATTGGATGACCATATAAGAATGTTGGTTGAATTAAAGTTTCTTCAACATATTTTTCAAAGAAAAGATTAATAATATGTCCAATACTTTCTTGGTGTTTTAAAACTTCAATTTGATGTTCATTAGCTAACTTTAAAGCTTCATCTAAACTAGTAATTTGTTTAAAATCAATTCCGGTTTCTTTCTTTATAGCTTCAACCATACTAATTCTTTGCCATTTACCACTTAAATCAATATCATTTTCTCCCCAATGAAAAATCGTTTTACCATAAACTTCTTTAGCAATCGTTTGGAATAAACTTTCCGTTAAATCCATCATTCCTTCTAAATCGGAATAAGCTAAATATGCTTCCATTAAAGTAAACTCAGGATTATGTTTAGGATCCATTCCTTCATTTCGAAAAACTCTTCCTATTTCATAAACAGCTTCCATTCCACCAACTAATAACTTCTTTAAAGGAACTTCCAAAGCAATTCTTAAATACATATCCATATCTTGTGTATTATGATGTGTAACAAATGGTCTTGCAGCTGCCCCACTAAGTAAATTAGTTAAAACTGGTGTCTCAACTTCTGTAAAACCATTATTATCCATAAAATTTCTAATACAACTAATTATTTTAGGTCTTTCAAAAGCAATTCTCTTAGCATCTTCATTCATTATTAAATCTACATAACGTCTACGATAACGTTCCTCAATATCCGTTAAACCGTGAAATTTTTCAGGTAATGGTCTTAAAGCTTTTACTAAATGAGTATATTCTAAACATTTTAAAGTTACCTCCCCAGTACCTGTTTTCATAACCCGACCTTTAACTCCAACAATATCACCTATATCAGCCGTTTTAAATAATCCATAAGTTTCTTCTCCAACATCATTAATTGAAATATAAATTTGAATCTTACCTAACTTATCTTGAATTGAGAAGAATGATGCTTTTCCCATTTTTCTTATAAACATAATCCGTCCAGCAACCGTATAAACATCATTAATATTTTCAAATTCATCGTGAGATACATCTTGATACTTTTCTTTAATTTCTAAACTATAAGCATCTTTATCAAAACGATGACCAAAAGGATCTATACCCTTACTTACTAATTCATCCTTCTTTCCTCTTCTAACTAATTCTTGTTCACTTTTCATTAAAATCACCTTTCCTTAAATTAAAAAGAGGTTATCATCCTTAAAGGACGAACAACCTCTTTAAAAGTCCGCGGTACCACCTTAATTCATAAATAATTATGCTCTTTTTTTGTTATAAGGTAACTACCCATCCACTCCAATATCTTTTTTCATTATAATTTTTTTAATAAGTTCCACCAACCCTTACCTCTCTTTAAAAAAAATTTATAACTACTCATATCTTCAACGTGTTTCATTGCCATTAATATACAAGTTTTTTAACATTTTGTCAAATCATATTTCTTTTAAATCAGTTAAAACACTTCTTAAATGTTCTTCATCCCAAATCGGAATATTTAAATCAACTGCTTTTTGATATTTACTTCCTGGACTATCACCAACAATTACAAAATCAGTTTTAGAAGAAACACTACTAGAAGGTTTAGCCCCATATTTATCTAAAATTTTCTCAATTTCATCACGAGTCATAAAAGAAATAGTTCCTGTAATAACAAATCTTTTATCAGTTAATAAATCATTATTTTGAATTTCTTCTCCAGCATATTCCATATTTATTTTTAATTCTTTTAATTTATTTATTAATTCTAAATTTTCATCTTTATTAAAATAATCAGTTATATTTTTAGCTAATATTGGTCCAATATCTTTAATTTTTTGTAAATCTTCAAAAGTTTGTTCTTTTAAATTATCTAAAGTTTTAAAAGTTCTTGCTAATAATAAAGCCGTTTTATCCCCAATACCTTCTATTCCTAAACCAAATAATAATCTTTCTAAACTATTATTTTTACTATTAAAAATAGCCTCTAATAAATTATCAACACTTTTATTACCAAAACCTTCTAACTCAATTAAATCTTTTTTATGTTCATCTAAATGATAAATATCATCAATATTTTTAATAAAACCTAAATTAAAAAAGTCTTCCATAATTCTTTCCCCAAAACCATCAATATTCATTGCATTTCTTGAAACAAAATGAATAAGCTTTTCAATATTTTTTGCTGGACAATTAGGATTAAAACAATAATGGTCTACTTGTCCTTCTTTTTTACCTAAAGGTTCATTACATATTGGACAATTATTTATCATTTTAAAAGGAATTTCTTTACCAGTTCTTCTTTCTTTTTTAGGTTCAACTACTTCAGGAATAACATCACCAGCTTTTCGAATAGAAACAACATCTCCTATTCTTAAATCTTTTTCAATAATATAATCTTCATTATGTAAGCTAGCCCTTTTAATAGTAGAACCCATTACTAATACAGGATCTAAAACCGCATTAGGCGTTATTCTACCAGTTCTTCCTACGGTAAAAACAATATCTTTTAATTTAGTTAAAACTTCTAAAGCTGGAAATTTATAGGCAACAGCCCATCTTGGATACTTTGAAGTAAATCCTAATTGTTGTTGCATTTGTAAATCATTAACTTTAATAACCACGCCATCAATATCATAAGGTAAATATTCTCTTTTCTCACCATATTCGTGAATAAAATCTAATATTTCATCAATATTTTTAACTAATCGATTACAAGGATTAACTTTAAAACCAAGACTTTTCATATATTCTAAAGCTTCATAATGCGTATGAATATCATAATCTAAAGGATTAGGTAAATGATAAATCCAAGTATTTAAATTTCTTTGAGCTGTTATTTTAGAATCTAATTGTCTAATTGAACCAGCAGTCGCATTTCGACAATTTTGTAATTTATTAAGATTTAATTTTTCTCTTTCATAATTTAATTTAGCAAGAGTTTCTTTTTCCATATAAATCTCGCCTCTTACTTCAATCGAAACAGGCTTCTTTAATTTTAATGGTAAACTTTTAATTGTTTTGACATTATGAGTTATATCTTCTCCCGTTGTTCCATCACCTCTTGTCACACCCATTGTAAGAATTCCCTCTTCATAATGAAAACTACCACTTACTCCATCAATTTTAAGCTCACAAACATACTCTGGATCAAAACCATTTTTCCTAATTCGTTCATCAAAAGCTCTAATCTCATCTTCATTAAAAACATCAGGTAAAGATAACATTGGTAATTTATGTTTAACTTTATTAAATTTATCAATTACTAAACCACCTACTCTTTTAGTAGGAGAATTAAAATCATCAAACTCCGGAAATTCTTTTTCTAAATTTTCTAATTCCCTTAAATAATTATCAAATTCTTGATCAGTAATTGAAGGATTAGCTAATACATAATATTCATAATTAGCATCTTCTAATATTTTCCTTAAATTTAATATTCTTTCTTTAGCTTCAAAAGCATCCAATTAAATCATCTCCTATTTCCATAAATGATTAGGATAACTACCTTCCTTTTTTAATTTTAAAATCTTTTCTTTAACTAATGGTAAATCTTCTTGATAAGTCATCCCAATCCATTCATTTTTAGAAGGTCTACTATATATCTTTATTAACCCTTTCTCTAAATTTTTTTGTAAACAATCAGGAAGTAAAGCTTCACTAGCTAGAATAGTTTTAACATCTTGTTTAAAAAATTCTTCTAAATGATTAGCTAACAATTCATAAAAATCTTTCGTAAAACCAAACATATTCATACTTACTAAAGAATCAGGTAAAATATTAAATGGTTTAGTTCCATCTAATGGTGAAGCAATTATTTGATTATCCTTTTTTTCAATACTACACTCAGTAATCTTAACAACTTGTTCATTCTTAATTTCACATACTCCTCTTTTAACTGCTCCACATAAACTAGCCGTTTTTTGATATTCATAAGGTATAGCTACATACTCATAAGATCCACGATTTTCTAAAAAGAAGTTAACAACTTGTTGATAAGCATCAAAACCATAAAAATCATCAGCATTAATAACAGCGAAATTAGCTGGAACTTCATCTTTAGTACAATAAATAGCTTGAGATGTTCCCCAAGGTTTAGTTCTTTCTTTTAAAATACTTAAATCATTATAAGGAATATCTTCTAACTTTTGAAAAGCATACTCTACCTTAATATGTCCTTCTAATCTCTTACCAACCGTTTTTTCAAAATCATCTAATAATTCTTCTTTAATAACAAACACAACCTTATTAAAACCAGCTCTTAAAGCATCATAAACCGAATAATCAAGTAAAAAATTACCATCATCATCAACTGGTTGTAATTGTTTTAAACCACCAAATCGACTACCCATTCCTGCAGCCATAACTACTAACGTTAAATCTTTCATCTTCCTCTTACCTCTTTCAAATTATGATTTAAATTATATAATGAACATCTTAAATCATCCCCACGAGCCCGAAAACAAAGAACTCCATTATAAACTATAAGTGATTCATAAAATTTATATAAGGGATTTAAATAAATATATAAATAAGCTCCATCTTCTAACCAATTTATAATATTATCTTCCTCTTTAAACCAAAAAGAAACATCTTCATTTTGATTTATACACTCTATATTATTATCTTGCTTTTTTTCAAATAACATACTCTTTAATTTATTTTTTTCTTTATATACTATTAATTCTAAATTATACCTACTCATCATAGAATTTAATAATGAAATATTTTTCATCATAACCTCATATTTTCCTTAAACTTTTATGGTTTTTCATTAATTTTCTAATTCCATAATTTTTGCTAAAAGCAATTGTAACAATAGTTTTTTCAACACCTACTACAACACCTTTACCATAAACCGTGTGCATAACTACATCCCCAACATTGTAATCAACATCTTCCTTAGAATAAACATCATCCTTAACAAAATTATTAGGTTGAGCTTTTTCTTTAGTTTCTAACAACTCTGAATCAATTTCAGCAATAAACCGACTAGGTGGATAACTATTCTCATGACCATATAGCATTCTTTGCCGAGCATTTAATAAATATAATCTTTTTTTAGCTCTTGTAATACCAACATAACATAATCTTCTTTCTTCTTCAAGACCATCAGGTTCTAAAAAAGAATTTTGATGAGGAAAAATACCATCTTCCATTCCAACTAAGAAAACAACATCAAACTCTAAACCTTTAGCACTATGAATAGTCATTAAAGTTACAACATCATCATCTTCTTTATGTTCTGAAATATCCGCAACTAAACTAATTTCCTCTAAAAAATCTTGTAAATTAGCTGAACCAGTTTGTTCTTCAAAACTAGCCGTTATACTTCTAAATTCCATTAAATTATCAAGCCTTAATTCATCTTCTAAACTATCACTACTAAATTCAGCCTTTAATCCCGACTTATTTAAAATATCATCAACTAATTCCGTTAAACTTAAAGAATCACTATCAATAATTAATTCTTGAATTAAATTTTTAAAGACAAGTTCTTTACCACCATTAATAGTTTCAAATAAACTAGTATTATTAATAGTAGCCATTTCTTCTAATTTATTAATCGTTGAAGCTCCAATCCCTCTTTTAGGAGAATTAATTACTCTTCTTAAAGAAATATCATCATTAGGATTTAAAATTAATCTCATATAACAAATTAAATCTTTAATTTCTTTACGACTATAAAAATAAAAACTTCCCACCACTTTATAAGGCATATTAGCTTTTAAAAACTGTTCTTCAGCAACTCTTGCTTGAGCATTAGTCCGATAAAAAACCGCAATATCCTTTTTCTTAAAACCTTCTAGTAATAAAGAATTAATTTCATCTAAAACTAAATTAATCTCGTGACGTTCATTATTAGCTTTTAAATACTTAATTTTAATTCCTTCACCATTATGAGAAACTAAATCCTTTTCTTTACGATCTTTATTATTTTTAATAACAGAATTTGCTGCATCCAAAATAATTTTAGTACTTCGATAATTATCAATCAAAGAAATAACTTTAACATTTAAAAAATCTTTTTCAAAATTTAAAATATTTTTATAATTAGCACCTCTAAACATATAAATAGATTGATCAGGATCTCCAACAACAAATATATTTTTATATTTCTTAGATAATAATTTAACCATTTTATATTGAACTTCATTAGTATCTTGATATTCATCTATTAAAATATATTTAAAACGATCTTGATAATGTTCTAAAACATTTTTATCAGTTTGAAATAACTTAACTGGTAACACCAATAAATCATCAAAATCAACTGAATTATTTTTACGAAGCTTTAATTGATATTCTAGGTAAACATCATAAGCAATTTTCTCTACATCCGTATTAAAAAATTGCTCTATTTCAGCATCACTTAACATTTCATTTTTAATAAAACTAATTCGATTTCTAATATATGATGATGATATTTCTTTACTATCAAAACCTTTATCTTTCAAAATTTTCTTAATTAAACTAAGAACATCATCACTATCTAAAATCGTAAAATTCCGATCCATCCCTAATTTTAAAGCATTTTCTCTAATTATTCTTAAACCAAAAGAATGAAATGTTCCTAAAAAAGCTTCATTATTAGGAACTAATAACTCTAAACGATCTTTCATTTCTTTAGCAGCTTTATTCGTAAAAGTAATCGCTAATATCTGATAATCAGGTATGCCTTGTAATATTAAAGAAGCTATTCTTGTTGTTAAAACTTTAGTTTTACCAGAACCAGCACCCGCAATTACTAAACAAGGTCCATCACGATGCAAAACAGCTTCTTTTTGTCTTTCATTAAAATCTTGTAAA
The DNA here is from genome assembly GCA_947628245.1 of uncultured Bacilli bacterium. Taxonomy (GTDB): domain Bacteria; phylum Bacillota_I; class Bacilli_A; order RF39; family UBA660; genus Ventrenecus. The sequence continues at coordinate 13,235 of CANQZH010000001.1, forward strand.
TCTATCATGCTAACACAACCTTCTTTATGAAATAATTATAACAAAATAAGAGTTTTAAAAAAAGCAATTTCTTGCTTTATTTAAAAATATTAAATAATTTTCCACCTTTATCATTACTACTAATATTACTACTAAAACCTAATTTTTGTAACAATGCTTCTAATTCATAATGATTATCTAATTTATCATCTAAATAAGGAATATTAAAATATACTTTACTATTAGATTCACTTTCAAAATCACCAACATCATTATTATCTAATACACTACGATTTAAAATAATTTTTTCTCCCTTAAGTTTATCAAATATTTGAGGATCTTTTCTAATTAATTTATTTAATTTAATTAAACCTGGTTCAATTAAATATAAAACATCTGTACAATAATCAGTAGCCCCTTCTTCATTTAAATCAATTAAAATAACATCACGATTATAATTAGTAGAAATAAATTTTTGTAATTCAAAATGATTAGTATTAGTTAAAGATCGATCATTTAAATAAACAAAATCATTTTTATCAACTTCTACGGCAACAACATTATAATTTTTTTCTAATTGTTTTTTCAATAAATAAGTTAAAGTAGTACTTCCCGCGTGTTCTGTAATATTTTTTAATCCGATAATTCTAATTGACCTTTTAGATTCAGTAATAACTTCTTCTCTTTTATTATTTTTATCTTTTTTAGAAGAATGATGTGAATCACTTTCCACATTAGAATCATCAATCATTAAATTTAATTGATGATACTGAGCTACATCTTTATAACTATTAGGATTATCAATTAAAAACTTAATAGCATCTATATTTCGGGTGAAATTATAAATTCCCATCGAAACTAAAGAAGATAAATATCTTGGACTATTAACAACTTCACTATCATCTAATAAAATAACTACTTTACTCATATCCATATTAACTGATAACTCTTGAATAACTGCTATATTTTGATAGTCTTTTATTGATGTTATATCTAATACCATTTTATTATAAAAGAAATTACTAAATTGTGAAATTAATTCTTCAGGAGTAAATTCACCATTAATACTCTTAATAATATCAATATCTAAATTATTCAATAACGCTTCATATTTATTAACAACTTTTACATTCATAATCTACACTCCTATCCTATTTTATAATTTAAATTATCAGCTGGATAATTAACATCAATACTTTCACCAAAAACATTAAAAGTTAACAAATCACCTATAACTGGTAAATTAAACTTGAAAAAAAATCTTACTTGATATTTAGAACGTTTAGGCAAATTTGTTGTCTTTGTACTTATTTTACTTACACAATAATAATACTTTACCTTACTATTACTTACTAACTCTAAAGATGTTGAAGATAAATTTCTTGAACCATAATCTCCTTCATTACAATAATGCATAGTTGTATAATTATTATATAATAAATAATTGTTTATTAATTTAATAGCCCCTTTATCACCATCTCTTAAACCTTCATATTTTTCAATAAAAGATAATGCCTCATTCTTAATTTTAAATACTTTATTATAATTTAATGATAAAGATAAAAATGAAACAAAGATTAACATAAATGCTACTACTAAACCAACTAACCATATACTACCCGTTGACTGTCTCATAAATTCACCTACCCTACATATATCGTCTTAGTATCGCCTTGAACTTTAAAATTAAATAAATCATGAAAAATTGGCAAATCTAATTGATAAAATACTTCTACACGATAGTAAGATACTGATGGCAATTCATTAGCATAAGTAGAAGATGTATTACTAATAACTTTAGCAATACAAAATGCCGCATTATTACTACTTGCTATTTTTCCTTCCCTTGTATAACCTTGATAACCAGCATCACAAGTTCCAGTAGTACGATATGCACTATCAGTTAAATATTGAGCAATTTCGCATAAAGCACCATCATCTCCACTACATTCACCACTAATATCTAAACCATTATGAGTTTGTATAGTTTGAATTATTCGGTCTTTAACATTAAATGCTTTGGACTGATTAATAGTTAGACACATAAAACCAGAAAAAAGCAAGACAAAAACGATTACTATTTGAAATAGCCAAGTTCCACCAATCGCTTCTCTCATTATAATACCCCTTTTCTATTAACCTTTCCAAACGCATTTAAAATCTTCGCCTTTTTTTCCCTTTAAATGACAATTTACCTCAACACAATTATTATCAGGACATTTTTCACAAATTGCTTGGGAACACTTAGTATTGGAATTCATATTATTTCTAATTACTGGCCATAAAGCAAAATAGAAAAAAGCAGCTAGACCAGCTATTGCCATTATAATAACAACTGACATATTCAATTCTCCAGATGCTTCTTTCACTTTTTTACCTCCTTTATTTTGGACTTACATCGGTTCCACTACAATCAAGATAAGTAGGATTTCCATCTTTATCTAAAGCTTCACATACATTACGTTTATCATTACAAGAATAAGCAGATGCACATAATGTTTGACGATTTAAATTATTTTTTATTGCAGGCCATATAAACGCATAGAAAAATGCTGCTATTGCGGCTATTGCTACTACAGTTATAACTGTAATATTCAATTCACCCGTCGCTTCTTTCATTTACTTATCACCTCTATCATTTAACTGATGTATCTTGTGGTGTACAATTTACAGTAACTACATTTCCATCTTTATCTAAGGCACTACAAGAAGTACCCTCACAATGATAAGCAGATGAGCATAATGTTTGACGATTTAAATTATTTTTTATTGCAGGCCATATAAATGCATAGAAAAATGCTGCTATTGCTGCTATTGCTACTACAGTAATAACTGTTATATTTAATTCACCTGTCGCTTCTTTCATTTCATTCCCTCCTTCAATTCTATTAGTATTATAACTTTTTTAATTAAAATTATCAACCATTTAAACTTTAAATATACATTTTTTTAAACTTTTTAAGTAAAATATAAATCCTATTATTCCTATTAAAGAAAATATAACTCCAATTGTAAATCCTTTTATATGATAAACCATTTCTATTTTATGTTCTCCTTTAATTAGTTTTAACCCAATAATACTATCCTTAAACTTAAAATAATCAACCTTTTCACCATCTATTTTTATTTCAATTCCCTCATCATAAGGAATAGTTAAAACTAATAAATTTTTATCATCAGTTGCCGATACATTACCACTAAATCCTCTAAAATTTATTTTAACTTCATTAATAATATTTGAATTTAAATCGTCAATTAGTAATTTAAATTTTTCTTCATTAATATATTCTAATTTATTATCAAATTTAGGAGTTGAATTTTGACCCTCATTTAAAAATATTTCCAACTTAACTATATCACCTTTTTTTAAAGAATAAATATCTGAAATTTCTTCATCATTTAAATATAATTTATATGTATCTTCATATTTAATTATTTTTTGAACATTTTTTTGATCATCTGTCGAGTATATTAAATAATTATTTAACAAATTAATTTTACCAATAATATTTTCATTAATGTTATACATAAAAATTACTTTACCCTCCGTATTGCTATCATTTAATTCATAACAATTTTCTTTTTCAATAACATTTTCTAATGTTATCACAGGCTCTAAACTTTTTAATTCTTTATTATTTATTAAATTATCTATAACATCAACATTTTGTTCAGATATTAAAAAGCCTAAACTATTTATAATATATTTATTAGTTAAATATTTATTTGTTGATTCATTTATAACATACTTAACTCCTAATAAAGCATCCATTAAAAAATGACTATTATAATTTATTGAATGATTATATTCATTATTATCCCGAAAGTTATATAAAAAATTATTTAAATTATTATTGTATATTGATGAATATCTACCTACTCCATTAAAATTATATAATAATCCACCATTTTTATTTAAAGTAGTATGAATTCTTAGAAAATTATTATTATCTTGTAAATTATTTATTAAATTACTTATATCAATAATTTTTTGACGATCTTCATTAACATAAGTATACCGATAATAAATATTTTGATAATTTACATTTATATTCATAATTATATTAATAGTTAATTCCAATATAATTATAAAATAAGTAATAAAACGTAAATTAGAGTTATTATAATTAAAAAAATAGTAGATTATCATAAATAAATTTATAATAAAAAGCCAAATATAAATTTTATCATTATCAAAATTATAATAAAAAGATTTATATAAAAATGAACATACCAGAAAAATAACTATTATTATCAATACTTTTTTAGAAATAACTTGATAATGTTTATCTTTTTTTATAAAAAAATTATAAGCTATTAAAACCCAAAAAGCATTAAAACAAAAAATAAATCTACTAGGTATACCAACTGGCTGTTGAAATAAATGCCATATATAATATAAAGGATATAAGAATAATGATAAAATATAAATAATAATAACAAATAATGTTGATTTTTTATATTGACGATTCATTTTAGAATAAAAAATACTTATCATAACTAAAACAAACACGAACATCGATATATATAAATTTGCTGAATTTAATAAATTAACATTTTCTTTAACAGTTGTGCTCCCCATAAAAAAATTATATATTGATGGTAAAAATACATCATTAACTTGCCAAAAATTCACATCACTTAGATAAGAATTCCTTCCTTGAAACAAACTAAATATCGTAGGAATTATGATATATGATGCTGTTAAACCACAAAATAAACTTGTTACAAAAAATTTAACTATTCTTTGTTTTTTTATTTTCTTTTCATAATTTGAATTATATAGCAAATAGAAAAAATAAATAACTGCAAAAATACAACACATATAAGCTGTATAATAATGAATTATAATCATATATGTTAAACATCCATAATACATTAAATTTTTATCATCATTTACTATTTTATCTATTCCAATCATTATTAATGGTAGTAAATACATAGCATCTAAAAACTGATAATTCCAGTAATAAAATGTTGCAAAACCTGACAAAGCATATATAGTTGAAAAAATTAATGTACTTTTACTTAATTTTTTCCTATAATTAAGTAAAATATTCATCGTTAACCCCATTAAACCAAATTTAATTAAAGTTAAAATGACGAAAAATAAATCAAAATTTTCTTTTCTAAATAAAAAATATAATAAATTTAAAGGATTATTTAAATAAGTTGTAAAAATTGGATAAAAACTTTCCCCTAATCCTATGTTAAAAGTAAAGATTTTAAAATTTCTTAATCCTTCAAAAAAAGCAGGATATTGCATTAAAGAATCAGAAAATCTTAAAGAAATATTTCCAAATGGATATATATTTAAACTAAATAAAGCAAAACTAAAAATTAAGATTGGTAATAAAAAAGCTATAGCATAATGAATAAAATTTTTCCTCAAGTAACATCATCTTCTTTCTTGTCACTTTCTTTAATTATATATAATGGTCTTTTTTTAGTTTCTAAATAAATTTTAGAAATATATGCCGAACAAATTCCTAAACAAAATAATTGAATACCTGAAACAAAGAAAATTATACATACTAATGATGGCCACCCACTAACTGGATCACCAAAAACTAATGTTTTAAAAATAATAATTAAAATCATAATAAATGAAATAAGACAAAAAATAATTCCTAAAAAAGTTGAAATCATTAAAGGAACTGTCGAAAAGCCAATAATAGCATCAAAAGCATATAACATTAATTGCCAAAAACTCCATTTAGTTTTTCCGGCAACTCTTTTAACATTGTCATACGTAATCCATTTTGTATTAAATCCTAAATAACTAAATAATCCTTTCGAATAACGATTATATTCTGGTATTGTTAATATTGCATCAGCAACTTCTCTTGTCATCAAGCGATAATCTCTTTCTCCAGATACCATTCTAACTTTACTTATTTTAGCAATAAATTTATAAAAAGCTTCTGCTAAAAAACTCCTAATTATTGGTTCACCTTTACGATTTTTTCTTTTAGCTATAACTATATCATATTTTTCTTTTACAATGCTTTTATACATTTCAATTAAAAGTTTTGGGGGATCTTGTAAATCTACATCCATAAAAGCTACATAATCACCATTTGCATATCTTAATCCCGCTAATAAAGCAGCTTCTTTTCCAAAATTTTTAGAAAAAGACAAATAATGAATCCAGCTATTATCACTTTTCAATTTTTTTATGAAATTTAAAGTGTTATCCCGACTACCATCATCAACAAAAATTATTTCTAAATTTATCTTTTTTTCCTTAAATTTTTCATTAATTTTCATTATTTCTTTATAAAATAATAATATACTATCTTCTTCATTAAAACATGGTACAATCACTGATATTTTTTGCATATACTTCCTCCATATTTCTAATTTAATTTTAATTTATTTTAATCTTTTATTCAAGAAAAAAAGATAACCAAATTGATTATCTACATACTCATCATCATTAATAAAGCAAATATTAACAAAATCATTACTCCAACTCCAGTTGCAACTAACATTTGCATAGTTTTCTTTTCCATTTTCTCTAAACGTTCTTTATACTTTAATTCACGAGCCTTTTGTTGTAAATTAGAAATAGTTCTAGAAAATGCCAATAATTGTTCTTGTTTATGTTCTTGCCTTCCTAATGATAAACGATATAATAAACGCATCATTCTCATTGAATCTCTTACTGGATAAGTTTTAGCAAAAGTCATATAAGGATTTATTGAACTATCACCAGCATTAACTTCGTTTATTAATTGTTGCAAACCTTCTTTAAATATTCCTGGAGCATCATTAATAGATTTTCCTAGAGCAACTGGAACTGTATAATGTTGAATTAAGATTTCTAAACTTTTTAAATAATGAGGTAGCATCGCATCAATATCATGTAAATGCCTTTTATAATAATTTTTCATATTACTATAGTCTAATTTAAAAACTAAATAACCAGCTAATAAAGAAAATAATACAGTTATATAAGTTAAATTAGAAATAAAGAAACATAACATAACAACAATAACAATTAATCCATTTTTAATTCTTTTGTTAAATAAGAAATCAGCATTAACGGTATCACCGTACCTTGCTTTTACATAAAAATCCCAATCATTTTCTTTAAGTCTTTGAAAATATACTTCATTATCCGATACAAATCGATTAATACTTATTTTTCCTGTAAAATCAAGAGCAAAGAAAATTAGAATTGCTAAGCCAACAATCTCAAAATACATTACTCCACCCCCACATCTTCATAATAGAACCGTTCTCCTTTATATAGAAAGAAACAGTTAATCCATATAATACAATGTAATATTAATTGAACATACCACATATCTAATAATTTAATGTAAGAGTCAGTACCAAGCAAAAATTGCATAGCCATAACTAATAAGAATAATGCTAGACCAAAAGTAACAAATCTTTTATGAAAATCAGCTCGATCAATTTGATCTCGATATACACCTTCAACTAAGGCATCAATATCCATTGATAAATTTTCCAAAGCTTCACCAGAATCCTTAGCACCTTCTTTAGTAATTTGTAAAAATAACTGATTCATATTTTTAACCATATAATATGGATATTTTTGATTAAAAAATTCAATAGATTCATCAATAGTACCATTTTGATATGACATATCAATCATAGTTCTAACATCAGTTAATACGGGATCTTCTAATATACCAGAATCTCTAACACCTTCCAAAGATTTAACAAAACTTTGAGTAGTTGTAAATTCCATTATAACATTTGTAGTATATATTTGAATTTGTTCAAAAATAAATTCAGAATAAGCTTTTTGACATCTTAAATAAGCAAGAAAAGGAATAAACAAAACTGCAACTCCAGCATAGATTAAAGCAATAATAATATTATAAAAATATAAATAAGAAATACCACCCGCAACAACAGCAAAAACAACAACTTGAGTTAAATATTGCCTTGGAGTATATTCTTGTCCCAATTCTTTAACCTTTTCTCTTACTTGTTTAAAGCTATAAGGAGCATATTTATCATAAGCATTAGCAACGCTTTTAGCAAAGAATTTATAAACATTTTCACCATTATTCATATAATATGAAACTGCAAAAACTGCAATGGCTATAATAATTATTAATTCAATCATATTCTCCCTTCTTTCTATAAAGTTTCTATAGTTGCAACATTAGTTGGCTTATTTTTTTCTTCAACAAATATATCATCTGGTAAAGTTACTCCCGATATTGATAAATACTCTCTTAAATGATTAGTTGGATTATTCATTGTAATTTCACCAGTTAAAGTCTTTTGAAAAATTGTATTTACTTGAGGTTTATTTTCTTCATCAACATAAAATTCACAAATTTCCATTATTTCTCTTTGATATCTACCTAATTCCTTACTCATATATCCTTTTACATAAATACCAATTTGAACATATCGATGAATTGTTGATAAAAACTGTTCAACATCAACATTACTTTCAATTAAGGCAAACATACGCATTGGTATTAAACTTGCTTTATCAGAGTGAATTGTTGATAAAATATGGTGTCCTGAAGAAATACTATTACGAACAGCCATAACCGCTTCTGCACTACGAACCTCAGATAATAATATCCATATTGGATTTTGTCTCATACAAGTTACTAACACATCAGTATAACTAGCAATATTATTAGTTTTCATAGCAATAATATCACGATGAGGAAAAATTCGATCTAAATGTAATTCCAAAGTATCCTCAATTGTAATAATTTTTTCATTTTCCTTAGTATGAGAAGCTAAATACTTTACCAATTCAGTTTTACCTGAACCAGTCTCTCCACTTACTATTATATTAGCATGACCTTCAACACATTTTAATAAAAAATCAAGAAGACTAGCTGAAATATACTGTTCATTTAATAATTTTTCTCTATTCAATCTAATTTTAGAAGGTGTTTTTCTTATTTGACAAGCAATACCATTAGTAGCAATAGAATCGTGAATAAAATTTAAACGCAATTCAGCACTTTCAGCATCTAAAAAAGGATGAGCCATATTGAAAGTTTTACCCATAACATTTGCACATTGGAAAGCTAATTTTTCTAATAAAGCATTATTAATCTCCGGTCTTTCAACTTGATATGAACCTTTATCTAAAGATTTTAGCCATACTTGTCCATTATTACAAATAGATATATCGGTAATATTTTCTTCTCTCAAAAACTCATCTATTGGACCAAAATCCAGTTGTGAAAATATCGCGTCGTTCACGATTACACCCCAATTCTTTTTATTCTTTTTTAATCATTATTATTATCATTGTTATTATTATTGTTGCTACTTGTACTAGTTGAAATATTTTCATCTGGTATAACTTCAGTTTTAGATAAAATAAATTCTTTAACATAATCACTAGCAACTTCAGTTTCTCCAGGATTTGCTGTATAGTTCTTATTTCTTGGAACTGGTACTATTTCAACATTATACCCAGATAAATATTGAGCTTTTTTTAGTAATGAATACATATCATCAGGTACTGCAAATAATAAATCTGATGGTGTTCTTGCTTCACCAGATGTTTCAAATACTGATTTACCCTGTGAATCACGAACATCTAATACTTTAATACTACTAATTAAATTAGTATACATTAATCGATTATAATCATTAGTTCCTTTAAACCATAAATCAATATAGTTTCCAGGGAATATTGAGTTACCATATGTAGTATGTAAATCTACTGGTAAAGAAAATAATGTATAACCATTAGGAATATCAGCTGTAACACTATCAGGTTGTGTTTCAGGTGAAACAACTGTTTCCGTATAGAAGAAACTATTTTGAGGAATAGTCGTTCCATACATAACTTCCTTACCAATTAATTGATTAGCATTTCTAATCATATTACTACTTTTACTCAATACTGTGCTAGAAACTTCCATAAAGCCAATATCATCATCAGTTATAACATGTCTAGAAGCTAAAGTCGTTTTAGCATATGGAATAGTTGTTGGATTAATAGCATTATTAACCCTCCAAGTATATCCTAAATACAAAACCAAAATACCAATAACAACACATATAATTGTTACCGTATTCTTATTACTTAAAAATTTCTTTAAATTAGCTCCAATATTTCCCATTTTTATTCCTCCTCTTTCTAATCATTAGAATTCATTTCTAATAATGCATCTACTCTATTTACAATATCAAAAGTTTCTGTACTAGAATTAATTTGATAAGTATTACTTTTAGATGTAACTTCCACACTTACTTTTGGTGGAGCTTCATAAAGATTATAAAAGTTAACTGTACTAGTTCCCGTAGGAATACTTTCAGATAATCTTCTTAAAAAATTTTCCACAAATTTTTCTTTATTAATTCTTAATTCTCCACTTTCACGGTAGTAGCCATAATCGACAGCGTCGATCATAGCTGCTTCCGAAATTTCTTTTAATACATAATAATCTTGAGTATTCGTCGTAGAAACATTAGAAATTAACATCATTATAACAATTACTCCAACACCTAACGCAATTATCCAATATCCCCAAAAAGATTCTTTCATTTTTTACCTCCTATTTCCAAGATGGTCCAATTCCATCTTTTCTACTTAATACACAATTACCATTAGTTACACAATATTTAGAATCTAACCATAAAGTAAAATCAGGTCTTTCAACATTCGAAGTAAAATATTTATTAGAATTACTATTTAAGAAAGTACTACGACATTTAACACTATATTCAATACCAGTATTTGGATCAACATATCTTTCACATTTCAAAGCATTTTCTCCAGCATTTTCTTCACCTTCAGGAATAGTAGTATTAGCATATGTCTGAGCTTTTTCATTATATGACCTTATATTTGCTTTTTGTTGTTGAGTTATTGTATACGAATATTCTGGATTTTCATAGGCATCTTCACCTAACTCTTCAATATCATTCTTAGTAGTTTGAGCTTTTAAAGTTTGCCAATTGTATCCAGCATTTCGACAATCACTTTGATTTTCAATAGTACAAGAATTAGGGAATAAATCATTTAATGTTACAGTTCTAAACTTATAAGTTGTATTATTACCATCAAAGATACAAGTCTTACAATTAACTTCACATTCACCATCACATTCTTCGTGAATAGTACAATTATCGCCCTCACAACCAACTTCACATTCATCACAGTTATTAACATAAGCACATACATATCCAGCTTCCTGAGTTAATGTACTATTATTACCAGTATTTCCACATTTTTTCTCTTGTGGTAACTTATTATATTCAGTTAATACACTAATATTATCACCAGAACTTACTAATCTACCTAATGCATCACTACTATTTGATTGACCAATATTACTAAATTTCAAGACAAATGGGAATGCTCCCTTACCAGTTCTAAGTTCAACTGGTAATGCATCAGCAGGTAATCTAGTCCATAAGCACTCAGTAAAACTTGTACCTTCGCAAATAGTTCCGCTCTTTACTGTACCATATTGATGGTATGTACTAAAGCTTTGATTTGGAATATAAGTACCAGCCATTGTCTTAGTCTTTTGAATCCATTTAGCTTGGCTAACAATAGTTTCAGCATTTCGACAACCATTACTATCACAAACAGTATAAGTTAAATTTTTATATAAACCACTAGGAGCAGCACTATTATTTGAAACTAAAGCACCACTTAAACATCTATATTGATTATCAGTATCACCTAAACAATAAGTATCTGAAGTTACTGTTGAAACACTGCCACTTAGAGCAAATTTACCATTAGATATTTTAGCATATTCTTCTTCATGATAAGTAAAATTAACCTCTGGACTAAACTTCATACTATTTTGCCATCCAGTTGAACAAGCATTGTATTCAGCAATAGTTTCTTGCATTTCATTATTTAAAGCAACTAATTTATTATAATTATCCTCACTCTTATCAGCATTCCATCTATTATAAGCATTAGTAACTTTTTCATTTATCTTTTTAATATCATCCTCAAATAGCTCAGTATCAATTGGTTTATCAGGATTTTCAGCAGAACTTACATAACAATTTCTTGTTCCACTTATTTTAGTAGATAAAGTAAAGTAACCACCACTTGTTGAATATCTAGCTGTTGGTACTGAAAATTGATAATCTTCATCACACCAAACTTTACAATAACGATTATTTTTCAACTCATTAACAGCTTCATATGAAGTACCAGTCTGATCATTAGCATCTATTACACATTGTTTTACAGGATTAACCGTTTCATTACAATCAGACTTAACTTTATTAATATCACTTATTGTACCTGTAATCTCACTTTCAGTATTAAAATTATTACACGTTCCAGGTACTGAAACAGTTGCATTACAATTTGGACATTTTTCAGCATATTCATCACAAGCTGGATCTTTCGGATTTTGTTCACACTTATCCTTTAATGGTGGACAATAACAATCATCTAAGTATTCTCTTTCACTACATTGTTGGCCACCTTGATCTTCAACTTTCTCATTGCAATAATAAACATTATCATCATTTTGATCAGGAGTTTCACAAATATGTAAACATTGTTTACGATATTTAGCTCTAGTAGTAGCTTTACCATCATTACCATAATATGTTTTATTACCAGCAGCATCATACTCAATACTACAAGAATTAGTACATTTATCAGGACAACCTAATGAACCAACTCTTGGATCATCTTTAAGAACTTTTTCAGTAGAAACATTACCATCAGGAGAAGTTGTAGATAAAATATAATTTCCTGTATATTTACCATTTACCTCTTCACATACACATTCATTTGTAGGAGGAAGTTTTAACTCAGTTTGAATTAAGAAAGAAGGACTATAATTCTTAATTACTAACATTCTTTGTTCTGTTTTAAGATTAGGTGGATCGACAACAAACATATTTGCTGTTGGATTTCTATTATCCCTAAATGCTGTCTTAATTCTAATACCATATTTTTGATCAGCACTTGGTTTACCATTTTTTGTATTAATTCTAACAGTATATCTACCTTTATATCCCCCATTAGGATCAGCTATTTTTTTCTCAGTAATATCATCTTTGCCATTACAAGTATAACCATTCTCGCAAGTTATTTGAAATTGTTTCCATTTAATTTCTTCAGGCGCATGCCCATTTTTAGCACTTATATCAAATTTAATAGTAACATAATCGCCTTCTAATTTAGTATTAACAATACTAATATCCCAAGCATCTTCCCAAATAGTTCCATTTTTTACTAATTGTTCATATGTGGTTTTTTTATTCTTAATTTTATCTCCAACTTTAACAGCATCTTCAGCAATTTTTAAAGCAGCTTTAACAGCAGAATTACTTAAATTCCAAAAGCTTCTATTTCTTCTATTTTCCCATAAATACTTACGGTTTTCAACACTACTACCATTACGATTAACATCAAGTTTTCCATAATAAGCTTCAATCCATCTAAAAACTAAAGTTCCTATCATTCTAACTTGGGCAGATTGTTTACCTCCATCATAATATTTACTTTTTATCATTTGTTGATAAGCATAAGTTGCAGCAACATCAGATGCTTGATATGAGCCTTTCTTTTGAGGTGAAATAACTCTTTCACACACGTGACTTTTTTCAATCATATCCTTAGCAGGAGCTAAACAATATGATTGACCATATAATTCACCATTTTTAGTAATGTTATAAAAATTAATATGTGATCCTGTCGCGTCACTAGAACCAACATGATCTAATCTAACATACTTTTCAGGACATTTAGGTTCTTCAGAAGTAACAGCAGCAGTTACATTAAAAAATGTATACTCTTTTTCTTCTGCTTTAACAACATTAACATTAATTAATAAAATAAATACATATAAAGTAAATAATACTTTCAAAACTTTTTTCATTTTTATCTTCCCTCTATATTTTGCTTAAAACCAATTTGTTTTTTTCGATATCTAATTATAGCAACAATAACAATTGCAATTACCAATACCCCTACAATAATAATTTCAATATTTAAAATATTTTTTTTATTACTTTCTTCTTCATTTTCTTTTTTTGTTTCACTATCATTTTTTTTACTTTCTTGTGATTCTAAATATTCACCATAAGCTGTCTCACCATCTATTTCACTAGTTACATATTCTTGGCAATAATAACTATCATTATTTTCACAATACAAATATGAAGAATTTTGATTATACATTGGTGTTTTTAATTCAACTGTTCTTAATTCTTGATTAATACAATCTGAAACAGCTGAATATATTATTAATTTATAAGTTCTAATTTTAATAGTATCAGGTACTTCATAAGTTATTGTTCCATTTTTAGTATCATTATAATGATACTCTTTATTTAAACCATCATCAAGATTTTGTAAAACAACATATATCTTATCAGTAACGTTTTCTATTTTAATTGTAACTTTATCCTCCATAAGATATTCACTTAATTCACCTTCTTCAACACTTGAAGGTGAAACTTCAGGATGAAGAACTCCATTTCTATCATACACAACTGTATCAATGTTGTAATTAAATGTAACATTCGATGAAACTGTATTAATTTCAAGTTGAGTTTTATTATCACATTCTGCTTTTACCTTTCCTATCGAAAACATTGTCATTATACATAATAGTAACAAATAAGCTTTTTCTTTTTTCATTAATTTCACCAACCCATTTATACTCATATTCTACCAAATTATCATATCATTTTCAATCATTTTATTTAAAATTTTTAGATATAAAAAAAAGAGTGAAAAATAACTCACTCTAACTATTTGAATCTAACTCTAATATAGCATCTACTCTATTAACTATATCAAAACTTTCAACATTAGAATTTAACTGATAAGTATTACTTTTTGTTATAACTTGAACACTAGCTTTTGGAGGAGATTCATAAATACTATAAAAATCAATTTGATAAGTACTTAAAGATACATTTTCTGCAAATCTTCTTAAAAAATTTTCTACAAATTTTTCTTTATTTATTCTTAACTCTCCACTTTCACGATAATAACCATAATCTACAGCATCTACCATTGCCGCTTCAGATATTTCTTTTAAAACATAATAATCTTGAGTATTAGTTGCTGAAACATTAGATATTAGCATCATAACTATTATAACTCCAACACCTAAAACTATTAACCAATAGCCCCAATAAGATTCTTTCATCTTTTAACCTCCTATTTCCAAGATGGTCCAATTCCATCAGTCCTACTTAAACAATTACCTAATGGACAATAATCAGTTTCAGTCCATAATTTAAATCCACTAGCATTTCTTGCAAGTTGAGTAAAATATTTACCAGTATTTTCATTTAAGAAAGTACTTACACATTTAACACTGTAATCTAAACCATTATAATTTTTCTTTTTACACTGATAAGCATCAGTCCCATCTTCCATTGTCGTATTTTCATATGTACCTACGTCTTTATTATATTGTCTTATAGCCATTAATTGACTAGCAGTTACTAAATAAGAATACTCAGGAGTTTCATAAACACCATTACCATTACCTTCAATATCATTTTTAGTAACCTGTGCTTTTAAAGTTTGCCAATTATAACCTTCTTTTCGACAATTTACACTATTAGTTTCACAAGAATTAGGGAATAAATTATTTAATGAAACAGTTCTAAATTTATATGTCGTATTTTCTCCATCAAATATACAAGTCTTACAAGACACTGGACAATCACCTTCACAAGTTTCATGAATAGAACAACTATCTCCCTCACATCCAACACTACAAGAATCACAATTATTAACATAAGCACAAACATAACCAGCTTCTTGTTCAAATATTCCTCTTGGATTTTCACACTGAGCAACATCAGAAGTAACATAAGCATTTAATACACTATTGCTTCTTCCAATTAATCTTCCTAATGAATTATCAATATTTGATTGACCAATATTTGCAAATGAAAGAACAAACTTAAAGGCACCTTTACCAGTTTTAAGTTCAACCGGTAAAGCATCATCTGGAAGTCTAGTCCATAAACAACTATCATAACCAGTTACCGAACATACAGAACCAGTTTTAACTGTTCCATATTGATGATAAGTATTAAAATTTTGACCTGGAGTAAAATTACCCGATTTAGTTACTGTTTTTTGAATCCAATTTGCAAGATTAATTCCAAAACTATTCCACGTACAAGTACTTTCATTACAACTAATATATTGATAAATAGAACCAGTCATCGGTGGTGTAGAATAAGATGTTCCAATACAATTATATTGACTATTTATATTACCAACACAATAATTTACCGAACTACTAACACTTGGGTCTCCAACCATTTTAAATGTACCAGCTCTTGTATCATAACCATAATCATCATAATTAAAGTTAATTGCCGGATTAAAATTCAAATCAGAATCAGGCATATTAACCCAATTAGAACAAGCTTGATAATTACTAACATATAATTGAATATTAGTATTAGTTCTTTCATACAAACTTCTACTCTTACTTTCTTGATCAATAATTTCATTTTTAGACATCTCAACTTGTTCACCACTTACAACATTACTATGACTAGCATCAGTTATTTGAAGATAATTTGCACAAGTATATTTCTTATCTTCATCACTAGCTGGATCACTTCCTGTACCAGCAAGACAAGCTCTCCATTTACTCCATTCATTCCAATATCTTAATAAATCAACATTTAAAGCAGAAATTTCATTAATAAATTCCGTACTATTAATACCTTCAGTTGGATCATCAGCAGAAGCCGTATAACAATTTCTTGTTCCGGTAATCGCAGCATTTAAAGTGAAATATCCACCACTAGTAGAATATCTTGCAGTTGGAACTGTAAATTGATAATTTTCATCACAATATACTTTACAATATCTATTTCCATTCATAAGTTTCTTAGCTTCAAAACTTTCACCAGACATATCATTTTTACCTAGAACACACATCTTAACATTATTAGCACTATTATTACAAGCTGTCTTAGCTGGATTTATATCATAGAAATAACCACCAACAGATGAATTAACATCAAAATCATTACAACTATTTGGAATTGATGAACTAGCTCGACAATTAGGACATTTTTCTTCGTACTCAGCACAATCAGGATCACTAGGATTAGCAGTACATTTTTCTTTTCTAGGTGTACAATAACATTCTTCAATATATTCTTGACCATTACATACCCTACCGCTATTATCAGTTCCTGGATCAGCACAATAATAAAGACCTTCTTCATTATCACTAGGAGTTTCACAAATATGTAAACATTGGCTCTTATATGTAGCTTGATCAACAATATTACTACTTCCATCATCAGTATCTTTACCATAATAAGTTACAGTACCATCAGGATTTACAATTCTCTCACATTCATAATCTTCGGTATCACCGCAAGGAGGGCAATTATAAGTAGCAAAATTTGGATCAGTATTGTCAACAATTGCACTTGTTGTTACTCCATTTGTAGTAGTATATAAAATATATCTACCAGTATAATTATTAGAATCATCTGCTTCACAAACACAAGAAGTAGTTGGTTCAAATGGAATTTCCCTTTGTATTTGAAACGTTTTACTATAATTTTTAACTAAAATAAATTTTTGATAACTTGCATGGTTTGTTGGTTTATATATCATTATATGAGCATTTGGATTTTTTATATCACCATAGCTTACTGTAACTTTAGCAAGATTATATTTTTCGTTCCATTTACCCTTCGTCTTTTGAATAGTTATATTAAAAGTTCCACTTCTATTTTTATTACTACTAACTAAACTACTACTAACTAATTTATTATTATCATTTTTAGTTTCGAATTTAAAACTTCCCCAATTGACTACACTAGGAGCTTTTACAGGATTTTTAGGAGCTATCGTAACATTTAAAACTACATTATTTTTATCATCAGGACCAGTAACACTATTAATTGTTGAAATCCACTCATCAGTCCATATTACTCCAGCATCAACTAATTGTTGATAAGTTTTCTTACCCTTTAAAATATAATCACCATATTTTACAGCATCCTTAACTAAAGATAAAGCAGCTTTAACCTCGGATGTATCTTGATACCAATATGTTGTACTATTTCGGCTTTTATAAGAGAAAATATTAAATTTATAATCATTATCTCCAATTGACTCTAAATAACCATATCGTGACGCAATCCATCTAAATGCCATCGTTCCAATTAAACTACTTCTTCTTCTACCACTACTCTCCGTATTTGAAATATATTTATTAGCAATCATTAATTGATAAGCTCTCGTAATTGCTACATCAAAAGCTTGCCTATTAAGGCTAGATGAATTTTCAGGATTAATTTCTCTAACACAAGTATGTTGTCCGTTATTAAAATCAGATGTAGCCCCAGGTTTAAAACAAAAAGCTTGACCATAAGCCCCTGTATTACTTGAAGCCTTTTTTTTAGTAGTAAACATATTATAAAAATTAATAACATCTTTTTTACAATGTGATCTATCTACCCCAACATGATGCAAATATAAATAAGTGTATTGGCAACCTCCATCAGAAATATTTTTTCCCTCTGCTTTTACTACACTTAAAAAACAAAATAATAAGATAAAACTATATATTATTTTTTTAAACATTATACTCCCCTCATACTTTCCATCTCTTTAGTTCTTTTTCTTCTCTTAAAAATACTAACAATAATTATAACTAACAATATAAAAATAATCACAATCCCAACAGAATATAATATTATATTTTTAGAATTATCTTCTTTATTATTTTGAGTAGGATTTTCTTCTTCATCAGGCGTTTCCATATTTTTCATATACTCGTCTAATAAACGTCTATATTCACTTTCACTTATACTAACATCAGTTGTAACATATTTATTACAATAACTAGCATTATTATTTTGACAAACACCTTCTTCAAAATAATCATTATACTTAGGTGTTGCAACTTCTATTTTCCTTAATTCTTCCGTTTCACAATCCAAAGACTCTGAAAAAATTGTCAAAGTATAATGTCTAATATTTAAAGTATCAGGAACATCATAAATAAGAGAGCCATCTTCTAAATCTTTATAATGATATTCTTTATTAATGTTATCCTCGGCACTATATAAAGCAACATACACTTTATCAGTAACATTACTAATTTTAAGCACAACCCTTTCATCTAATTGATAAGATGAAGTTTCAGAAATTTCAATATCACTAGGATTCAATTCCCGATGAATATTACCATCAATATCAAAAACAAACGTTTCAATTTCATAATCCATAGTAACATTAGAAGCAGCCGTACTAAGTTCTAATCGAGCTTTACTATCACATACAGCATTAACTTTATTAATAAAACCAAACAAAACAAGTAAAAATAACAAATATCTGCCTGTGTTTTTCATATTACCATTCCTATCTTTAGTTAAATATACCAAAAATAAATAATTAATTCAATTAATTTTTGAAATTTCACTTAAAATTCATATTTTTAAACTATCATTTATTTTTACTTTATGTTATATTTTAATTAAGGATAGAGGTAATATTATGAATTTAAAAAAATTAGGAAAAGCATTTTTAATTATTATTTTATATTTGGTAATTGTTCCCCAAATAATTGGTTTAATTTGTTTACCATTTTTTGATTTAGAAAATCCCACTGTTTTAACAATCTTAAATTTATTAATCTATATTATCGATATAATTATTATTTTTATTATATATCGTAAAAGCATTAAAGAAGAATGGCACAAATTCACCAAAAATTTTAAAAATTATTTTAGTATAGCCTTAAAAAATTGGGGAAAAGGTTTTTTATTAATGTTTATTTTTAATATAATAATTATTAATGTAGTTGGTAAAATAGCTAGTAATGAATCACAAAATAGAGAAATATTAAATCAATTACCAGTCTTTTCTTCCATAGCAATGGTTTTCTTAGGACCTATATTAGAAGAATTTGCTTTTCGAAAAGGTTTTAAAGATGTTTTTAAATCAGAAAAAATCTTCTTAATCTTTACTGCTCTTTTATTTGGTTCTTTCCACGTAATTAGTAATTTAGATTATAGTTCTATCCAAGCCTTTCTAAGTAGTTCAAAAGAATTACTATACATTTTACCTTATGCTAGTTTAGGTTATTATTTTGGTAAAGCCTATTATGAAACTGATTGTATTTTTACTAGTATAACAGCTCATATGCTACATAATGGTATATCTATTTTCTTTATTTTATTAGGAACAATGTTAGGATGATCATATGGAAGATACTTCAAAAAAAATTAATCCCTTAATTAAAATATTAATAATTTTACTTTTAATAATTATAATTATCTATAGTTGGATGCATTTTATTGAGCCAAAAATTATAACTGTTAAAGACTATATTTTAACCAATGAAAAAATACCTAAATCTTTTAATGGTTTTACAATAGTTCATTTTTCTGATATTCATTTTGGTCGAACAACAAATGAAAAAGAAGTTAATAAAGTAATTGCCAAAATAAATGAAATGAAACCTGATATAGTCCTATTTTCAGGTGATTTATTTGATCCATATATTACTTTATCAGATAATAATATAACATTTTTAAAAGAAGCTTTTAGTAATATCAATGCTAAAATCAAAAAATATGCCGTCTATGGAGATCAAGACATAACTAATAAAGATAAATATACCGAAATATTAAATACGGCTAATTTTGAAATCTTAAATGGCACAAATAATAAAATTTATTATAATGGAAATATTCCTATTTATATAAGTGGTATTTCATCAATTAGTAAAGAACAACCAGATTATAGTAAAGCATTTAAAAAAGACCAAGATAGTCTTCAATTATTTTTAAGCCACGAACCAGGTGTTATAATGGATATCAAAAATCAAGCTGATTTTATTTTCAGTGGTCATACTCTAGGAGGTTTAATTAAAATTCCTTTTATAGGGGGTATCATAAAACAAGAAAATTCTCTAAATTATGAATCAGGTAAATATATTGAAGATAAAACGACAATCTTTGTTAACAACGGTATTGGTACCGAAGACTTTTCTTTAAGATTATTTAATTTTCCTACAATATATTGCTATCGCTTTAAAGCATAGTTAAATATGTTACAATCTTTTTAAAATTCATCCCATGACTAGCTTTAATTAAAATAGTATCATTTTCTTTTAAATTACTTAAAAGATTATTTATTAAATCATCAATATTTTCATAATAAATACTATTAAGATTATTTTTAACTAAATAACTATCAATATACTTAGCATTAGGTCCACAACTAATTACTAAATCAACTGGATTATTTAAAATTATTCTTGCAATATTCTCGTGAATTTCTTGAGCAAATTCTCCTACTTCTAAAATATCTCCTAAAATAACAACTTTTCTTTCATTATTATAATTTTTAAGAAAATCAATAGCACTAGAAATAGCTTCGACACTAGCATTATAAGTATCATCAATAATAGTATAATCTTTAGTTTTAACAATACTCATTCGATTATCAGCACCTAAATATTTCTTTAAACCTGAAGTTATTTGTTCATAACTTAAATCTAATTTTTTAGCAACCGCTAAAGCTAAAACACAATTCATTAACATAGGATAAGAACTATTATTTAAAGTATATTCTTCATTTAATAACTTAAAACTAATATTATTTTTCACCCTTTTAATATCTTCAATATAAAAACCTTTTTTTTCATTAAGATAACACTTAATTATCTTAGATGTATCCTTTACTTTACCTAATAAATCATTCTCCCCATTAATTATTAATAAACCATCATCATTCATTCCATCAGTAATTTCTAATTTAGCTTTTAAAATATTTTCTCTAGAGCCTAAATTACCAATATGAGCAGTTCCAACATTAGTAATAACTCCAATAGTAGGTTTAGCAAGTAAAGAAAGTTTATGAATTTCACCTAAATGATTCATTCCCATTTCTAAAACCATTACTTCTTCATTAGCATGTTCTAAAATTGTTAAAGGTAATCCAATATCATTATTAAAATTACCTTCCGTACTTAAAACACTATATTTTTCTGATAATAAAGTAGCAATTAAAGAACGAGTACTAGTCTTACCTACACTACCAGTAACCGCAACAACAGGACCACTAAATAAATCTCTTTCATATGAAGCTAACTTATGCAAAGCATCCAAACTATTTTCAACAAACAAAAAATTACCTAAAGATAAATCAACATCTTCTTCCTTACAATCAAGAATAACTAAAGAACACTTTTTCTTAAAAGCTTCTTGATAGAATAAATTACCATCAAACTTTTCACCTTTCAAACCAAGATAAACATCATTTTCCCTTAAAGTTCTAGTATCTTTAGAAATATGACTTACCATAATATTCTTTTCTTTAGCATAAAGTCTACCATTAACAATCTCTTCTATTTTTTCTAATGATATTGGTTGCATCTAAAAAACCTCATTTCTATTTAAAGTTTAACACTTTTTATTAACATTTTATAGTATAATATATTCATATGGAGGTTAAAATAATGAATGAAATAAGTGTTGATCGAATTTTACTAGTAATTGATATGTTACTTACTTACTATGCTAGAAATTATATGTATCTAGAAAATGGCTATGAAGCAATTAGTCATTTCACTTTAGGAGAATGTGGAACTTTTGCTTTAGTCTTACAAAAAATATTTCCTAATACAACTTTATATGTTACCGATAATCAACATATTATAAGTAAAATAGGCGAAAATTATTATGATGCAACGGGAATAAGTCACGAATCAAATATCCACTTAATGAATGAACAAGACTTTATTAATTATATTCCTTATTATGGAAGTAAAAGTTGGGATGCTAAAAAAAACGAAATTGAAGAATTAGCTGAAGTTGGTAAATATGTTTTAAATCATTCTTATAGTGAAGCTTATGAACATCTTTTTGGTAGTTTAACAAGATAAACTACCCTCTTTTTTCTAATGTTTCCATTAATTTTGGTAACATTTGTTTTTTTCTTGATATTAAATTAGGAATAAATGTTCCTTCACTAATATCTTCTAAATCATAACTATCTAATATAATATCTTTAGCTTGTGAATTATATAAAATATAAGAACCATTCTTAATAATATCCGTGATAAAAATTGTAACAACTTCATATTGTCCTTTAGCAATTTCATCTAATTTTTTAACATAATCATCAATATTCTTTTTAATATGTTCAAAATCCATTGTAATAATTTGACTAATACCTAATGTCGTATTACTAATTTTATATGATTTAAAATCTTGAAAAATAATATCATCAATACTCATATTTTCAATACTACTTCCAGCCTTTAACATTTGATAACCATAATCACTAATATCTAACTGACATATCTTAGCTAGATTTTGAGCAGCTTCTCTATCTTTATCAGTAGTTGTTGGACTTTGAAAAATTAAAGTATCAGATAAAATAGCCGATAACATAATACCCGCAATATCAAAAGGTATATCAATTTTATTTTCTAAATATAAATAGTAAAGAATTGTACAAGTACAACCAACTGGCATACTCCTAAAATTAATTGGCACATTAGTTCCAATAGCTCCTAAATTATGATGATCAATTATTTCCATAATATTAGCTTCTTCTATTCCAGGTATGCTTTGATCTAATTGATTATGATCAACTAAAATAATAGGCATCCTATCATATTCCCCAGCTTCAGTTACCTTAATCATACCAAGACAATCACCTTTTTTATTTAACACTGGATAATTAGAAAAACCTTGTTTATGAGCCATTTCAATAAAATCAGTTAAATAATCACGATCATAAACTACACTAGGATTATGATTTAAAATAATTGTTCTAACATAATTACTTAATGATATCGCATTACAAGTATTATAAGTATCCATTGGACTAGAAATAACACTTACTTTATTTTTTTTAGCAAGCTCTATTAAATCATCAGGCAAACTAAAATTATTAGTTAAAACAATTAAACTAATCTTATTTAAAATTCCATACTCTAAAACCTTATGACGATCTCCCATAATTAAAATATCACTTGGTTTTAAATTAACTTGTTCCATAAAAGTTTGACTTTGATAACTAGCAACCATCATAGTTCCATCAAATTCTTCTCTAAAACGAATTATTTCTTTACCATTTAAAGACTTTAATAACTTATCATAACTAGTATTTAAAGTATTTTTAACAGTATTAATAAATAATAAAGCAATTTCTTTTAAAGTAATCAAACTAATTAACTTTTTATTTTCATCAACAACAGGTACAGCTGTTAACTTTTTTTCTAACATATAATCAATAACTTCTTTAATTGACATTTTATCATAAACATAAGTCCCTTTATTATAATGAACATTTCTAATTTGAATTTTAGCATTATTTAAATATTCCGGTTCCTTAACATTAAAATAATCTAATACAAATTTAGTTTCTTTATTAATATGACCTAAAACTCTAGGTACAGTATTATCACCTAAAGTATTTTTTAAATAAGATAAACTAATAGCTGAACAAACACTATCAGTATCAGGATTACGATGACCAAATATATAAGTTACAGACATCAAAAACACCTACCTTTGCACTAAAAATATAACATAAAAAAACTAAAAAACAAAGAGTTTAACGTTTAAAACTCTCTGCTTCACATTCATTTTCATATTTTTGTAAACTAACTAAATAATTTACCATTACTTCATAAAACATACTAAGATTATTTTCTTCTAATAATTTTTTAGCTTCTAAATATTCTCTTTTCTTAATTAATTTTTTTAAATTAGCTAATAAATCAAGATATTTTGTATTATTAAATAAACTACTATTATCTTCATTATTATTACTTTGATTTTTATTAGTAGCTTTAATTTTTAAATTAACTAATATTTTTCTAACAGCTGAATAATATTTAGGATTAGCATTTTTTTGACTAAACCATTCATCACAATTCATTAAATCTAAAGCAGTTTTATAATCACCAAATTTTAAAGCTTTATTAAAACTATCAATTATCGAACCATTTTTCTTAATTGGACTAAAATAATTTTCAAAATCAAAATTAGTACCATTTAAATTAAGATATGTTTCAATTAAATGTAATAAACTATCTTCAGCTTCACTTAATTTAACAACTTTTTCTTTATTATTTAAAGCAAACTGTAAATCTAATAAATAATTAAGAGAAAAACGATTATTAATAATATCATCTAATAAACAATCAATCTTTAAATCAGCTTCTTTTACTTTTAATTGTTGATCATTTTGATCTTGATATTTATTCATTATATTAACAACATCTTTTAAAATAGCTTTATAAATAATAAATTTAGAATCTCCATCTTTAGCACAAATATCAACAATCTTTAAAGCCCATCTATAATCTCCTATATTAAGAGCTTCATAAAAATTATTAATAATATTTTCATCTTGATAATTGTAACTAATATTATTGTAAGTAACCATTCCTTTAGAAACATTATCAATGAAATTAATTAATTTCAATAAATCTAAATAAAACGATTCTTTAGCTCCATTTAAATTCTTAGACAAAATTACTTTTAAATCACTATATTTTTTCTCTCTTATTAATTTTAAAAGATATTCATCAGTTAAAACAGTTGAAACCTTTTTAGAATATTTTTTATTTAAATTATTAACAGTACTTAATAAAGAACGATAAATCTTTAAAATATTACTTGTCGGATTAAAATAAAGACATTTACCAATATTTTTATAGGCAGTTTGATAATCTTTATTTTTTAAAGCTAAATCTAAAAGAAAATTATAATCTTTAATATCAGGATAAATCATTGATTCAGGTTTTAAACCACAATGATTTTTATCCATTTCTATAATAGTTTTTAAAAGATTAGCAATATGATAATAATATTTTTTAGTAGATTCACTAGTATACTTTTCAGCATTTAAACAACTACTTAAAGCTTGTTCATAATCTTCATTAAAAACATTTTCTTGTAATTGTTTAAAATAAAATTTAAAACTCATAGCTTTATTTTTTAACTTAGCTTCTTCTCTTTTCTTTATTGCAATTTGTTGTTCTTTTTCTTTAATTTTAAATTCAATAGAAGTTACCTCTTCTAATAAAATTTCAACTATAACAGTGGATAACTCATTATTTTTATGTAACTTTTTTTCAGCAAGATAATATTTATTAAATGACTCTAACGCTAACTCATATTTATGAGTTAATATTTGTTCATAAGCTAAATTATAATTAACATCATCATTATCTTTTGCATAATAAAGATTATTAATAAAACTAAAATCACAATTCTCAAATTTTAAAATTTCTTCTAACAAAATAGCATATAATAAAGAATTCTTATCTTCAATTTCATCTAAAGAAAGATACTCTCTCAAATATTTATAAGCTTCTTTCCAATCTTTTTT
>CANQZH010000002.1 GCA_947628245.1 uncultured Bacilli bacterium
CTTTTTGAGGCATTTCATCTAATTCTTGTTCTCCATTATAAAAGGCAAAAATTATATCAGCATTTCCATAATAATTTACTTTCCCACTCATCATTCTAAAACTTACTTCACTACTAAAACTTGCAAATGTTTTATATAAAAGTAATGATATTCCTACTATTGTTATTATTCCTAAACTTATAAGTATCATTTTTCTTCTTGTTACTTTCTTATCTTTAAAACTTTCTAATTTCATATGCTATACCTTCCTTTACTATACATAAATTTTAACATATGACCCCCCCCCCTATGTCAACAGTTTTTTTGCAATTTTTTTAATTTTTTTTATTTTGCTTTTTATAGTATTATCTTTTTTACTATTTTTAATACTACGTCATACTATGTCATATTTAATATATCATAAAAAGAAGATATTATCAATTTCTTATTTTTTAGTTACTTCATAACTTTTATCAATTAATTCATAAATAGTATTTATATCTAATCTACCATCTAAAATAATTGTTACCCAATATTTTTTATTCATATGATAACCTGGAAAAATATTAATATTATCAACAACATTTAAACATTTTAAATTAATAACATCTACTTTCCTTTTACTATCTATTCCTAATTTATTTTCTTCAATATTCATAATTAAACCATACCATTTATTGTTTTCTTTATGTCTCCAAATAGCACAATCAGGTAAATTATCCCATAAATACTCTAACTCATCATTATACTTTTCTTTAATATAAGAAATAACTAATAATAGTTGATTACTAACACACTTATCAACAATTTCTTTAATTTTATTTTCATACTTTTTCCTAATTCTTCCCACAAAACTCCCATTAGACTCTAAAACATCAACTAAACTATACTCTAAACTACTTTCTAAATCTATAAGTTTAGTATAACTATCTTTACCAATATTAACAATAATTTTAAAATTTTCATCATCTAACTTTTCTTCTAAAACATAATTATCATTTTCTTTAACAAAACCATTTTTAATTAAACAATCTTCATTTATCTTTAAATAACCTAACTTCCTCAAAAAAATCAACCCTTAATTAACCGTTCAATAGCTTCTTTTAATAAATTTAATTCTTTAGCTTTCTTTAAAGCCACAAAATTTAATAAATAGCTTTCAACATATTTATATTCATCATCTTTATTAGGATTATCTTTTAAAATAATTCTTTCTTTACTAACATATAAAACTTTATCTATCTTTAAAAACTTTTCTACTGTCCATTTAATAGTAGTATACTTTAAATATTCCTCATCAATTAATATTAAAGCATCTTTACTAAATTGAATAATTCTTGGATCATATAAATTATAAAAATCTGCCATTTCTTTTGGATTAAAATTAATACTTAATAAATCAGCTGATTTTTTTAATATTTCTAAAAGAACATCAAATGAATGAATATTTTCTAATAAAACTTGAAAACAATCAGCTTTAATATAAAACCCATTTTCATAAACATCACAATTATTTTCTATAATATAATTTAAAAATAATTTCATCTTAGGATGTTTCTTTAATTTACTTTTATCATCAATTCCAATCATATTTAACAATTCATTCATTTAAAACACCACCCACTTAAATAATACTCTATATTTTTAAATAAAAAAAGAAAAAATTTGTTATAATAAGATTGATTGGAGAAAAAAATATGAAAAAGAAACTAAGTAAAGAATTAAAAGCATCTTTAAAAGAAATAAAAGATTATGAAAAAGGTAAAATTAAATTAGATACTTATAAAGATGTAAAAGATTTAAGAAAATCTTTATTAAAAAAGTAAGCTTAAAAAAATTCTTCCCAAAGGAAGAACTTTTTATTTTCTTTTAGTATATTTAACATCACTTAAATATTTTTTAAATGCTAAATATGCACATATAGTTGAAACTATAACTCCTAATATAGATTGATAAACAGCAGTTACTATTACACTTAAAGTTCTAGTATCAATCTTTAAAACATTTTCAATTAATAAAATAACAAATACTAATCCTATAACACCCGCTAAAATTAAATAAGGTAAAACTCTTTTAAATATTTCAATAAAAGAAATTTTTCTCTTTATTTGTTTAGAACCCATCTTTAAAACAACTAAACAATTAAGAAAAGTTGGTACTATACAACACATAGCCCCTCCAAAATAATTAGGAATAGCATCCTCTTTATTAACCCCTACTAACATCGTTAGTAAAAAACCTAAAAATAAGCCGACAATAACACCAGGTACTAATAATTTAACAATTTCTTTATTTTTCATATAATCTCCTACAATCCTTTAAATACTGGCTCTCCACTATAACTCTTAGAAGATTCAATACCACTTAATACTCTAAATGCTCCACTAGCTAAAGCCTCTAATTCAAACTCACCAGGCATTACCACAACTTTTGTTAATTTTTTAATATATTTACTTAATTTCTTAACATAGTAAGGATCATTAGCAATCCCCCCAGTTAAAATAATAGCACTACAATTTCCTTTTAAAGAAACAAACATCGCTCCAACTTGTTTGGCAATTTGATAAATCATTGCATCATATATAATCTGAGCTTTTTGATTACCTTCACTAATCATTTTAGTAACTTCTTTAATATCATCAGTTCCTAAATGAGCCATTATTCCCCCATTTTTATTAATCAAAGCCTTAATCTCATCTTCACTATACTTACCACTAAAACAAAGATTAATTAATGGTTTAGCTGGAATAAAACCACTTCGATTAGGAGCCATTGGACCATCACCATTAACAATATCATTACAATCAATCATTTTCCCGTGATTATGAGCCGCAACTGAAATACCTCCTCCAGCATGCACAATTATTAAATTTAAATCTTCATATTTACTATTAATCTTTTTAGCATACCTAATTCCAATTTCTTTTTGATTTAAGGCGTGAATTCGACTTTCCCGATAAATTCCTGGAATCCCCGTAATTCGAGCTTCTAAAATAAACTCATCAACATCCGGTGGATTCACACAAAAAGAAGGTTTAGAATATTTTAAGCCTAACTCATATGCAATAACAATTCCTAAAGCAGAAGGATGTTTAACAATTCTCATACTCTTAGCATCATCATACATTAACTCATTAATTAAATAAGTTCCTCCAACACAACATTGTAGGGAACCACCCCGTCCTGAAAAAGCATCAATTGTTTCAATATCAATATTATTATCTTTTAAAGCCTTTAAAACCGTCTTTAATCTAAACTCTCTTTGATCACTTATCTCCTTAAAAGATTTAAGTTCATCACTACTATGATTAATGCTTTCCTTAAAAACACATTCATCATTATCAAATACCCCAATTTTAGTACTAGTAGAACCAGGATTAATTGCTAAAATTCGATAACAATTTTTATTCATCTTTTAAATCACCTGCTCTAACAATTGAAAATAAAATGTTGCCAACTAACTCAGATACTGGAGCACTTCTAGAACAATCACTACAAATCTTTTTAAAACCTTGTAATAAAGGTCCATAAGCATCAGCCGTTCCAAAAGTTTGAATTAACTTAACTCCAATATTACCAGCATTTAAATCTGGAAAAATCAAAATATTAGCTTTACCAGCAACTTCACTTTCTCTTTTAACTTTTTTCAAAGCAACATCCGGATTAATAGCCGAATCTAATTGAAATTCTCCATCAATTTTTAAATCAGGACGTCTTTCAGAAGCTAACTTTACAGCCATTTTAACTTTTTCAACTAACTCTCCACTACCTGAACCATCAGTTGAATAAGAAAGCATTGCACATCTAGGTTCCCAACCAGTCACACTTTTAATCGTATCACAAGTACTAATCGCAATACTAGCAAGTTCACTAGCACTAGGATTTGGACAAACGGCACAATCACCTACCGCAATTAAATTACTACCATCACTAAAAGTATAATTAGGAAGTTTAGCAATACCTACTGATGAAGCAACTTCTAATTCACTTTTTAAACCAACAATCGTCTGAGCAGCATAAATAATATCACCAGTTGCACTATTAATACCAGCAAAAGTAACATCAACTTCATCAACAGCTTCCATCATTAAAGCAAAATATAATGGATCACTCATTCTTCTTTTTAAAGACTTTTCTCCATATACAATATTAGGTAACTTTAAATATTTTTTTAAAATTTTTTCTTGTAAAGCCTCATCATTATTATCAATATACTCCCATTTACTATCATCAATTCCATTAGTTTTACATAAATCTTTAACTTCATTAATATTACCAACAATCAAAGCCTTACAATAACCACCATTTACTACTTCATCAATTGCTTTAACCATTTTTAAATCATTAGCTTCAGGAAAGGCTACAACCTGAGGTCTAGCCTTTGCCTTAGCCCTAACAGTATCCATTAAATCCATAGTAATCACCGATAAATATAATCTCCATCTTCATATCTAGGTGGAATTTCTGGAACTAATAAATATGATTCATACTTACCACCTGTATGAATAATGTGTTCACCTTTATTTTCAGGGAACCATACTAAAGGTTCAAACCATTCATCTCTAATATAACGTCCCGCAATTTGTAATTGTAATTTTTGACCTTTATGCCAAATTCTTGATAATGGCCAAATTTCAATATCAACTGGTACAATTTCTCCTGGTTTTAACTTTTCAACTCGATCGTGAGTATGAACAGGTTGATAAGGTGTTGATTTTTCTTCATCTAAATGTCTAGCAGACACTCTTAGTTTACCCCAAGCACCAGGATGACGTTCAGAGCCAAAGATTGTTACTGGAAGTTCTTCACCCTTAGTTGATAACTTCTTAATTGTAATAAATAAATCCATATCATCATTACCTTTAGCCTCAACAAACATTCTAAGTTTCATATAACCAGTAAGTTCCGTATCTTTTCTAAAAGTATACTCAAAAGTAGTTAAACCTTTCTCGCCATCATAACTAACACTACTAGCATTTTTAACAGGTGCATCACCTAATTTATGAGTACTAGCATTTAAATATAATTTCTTATAAACCGTTCTTGCAAGAGGCCATTCATTTTCTGGACGATTAGTTTGATAAGGATATTCAAAAGCATCCATAACTTCCATTCTAATTCTAGGAGTTAATTCCCAACCATTATATATACCCTTTAAATAACGATCAAAAAATAACTTTAAATCTTGTAACCATTTAGAATTATATGTATCAGGCCATTCAAATACTTGATGACAACGCATCCATTTCTTTCTTGATTTAATATTTTTAAAACCTTCCCAACTTCCTCTTAAATGGAAATGATTCCAATTACAAGTCATATATACTGGAATATTAATATTTTCATAATGAGGAATTTTATCTTGCCAATAAGGACTTGTAACAAAAGGTTCTTTCTTAGCCATCGCAACTGTATTATCAATATAACCTCTTCCTTGAGCCGCAATAACAATTGAACCACCAAAGAAACCAGGAATACCACCTTCCATAATACTTTCACGATATTGATCACCTGTAGCTTCCCAAGGAGCAATACAAACTAAATGAGGTGGACACTCAGCAGCAATTCGCCATTGACTCATTGCAACCCCAGAATTACCAAATAAGGCAATTTTACCATTACACCATTTTTCTTTAGCAGCCCACTCAATAAAGTCATAACCATCTCTTCCCTCTTGAGTACCAAATTGTTGTTGGTCACCTTCACTATTTCCAATACCACGAGGATCAACATTAGCTACAGCATAACCTTGATAACACCAATATAAAGGGTCAGATGATTCAAACTTACAAACATTAGATACAGCACCAGTCGGAACACCCATTGGTCTAAAAATTTGAACTGGTTGATGCCAAGGTTGTTTACCAAAGAATGACCAACTAATAATTAGAGGAACTGGTGTTTTTAAAGCACTAGCTGGAATATAAATATCAGCATAAATAGTTACTCCATCTCTCATCTTAACTGGTCTATCTTGTAAACAAATAACCCGTTTTTCATCATCAACATAATACTCTTTAGTTTCAATAGGAACTAAAATACAATAATTAGCAGCTTCCTCCCTAGAAAGCTTAGCAAATTCTTCCTTAGGAATAGGCTGAGTCATCTTTGTAAAAATAACATCACAACTAGTCCCATCAGGATATTTAACATTAACAATTTTTTCATCTCTTTTAGGCATCTCTCTTGGTAGAGATAATTCATTTTCAATTGGCTTTTTTTCTTTCAATTTAAATTCCCTTCCTTCTTTTAATTTTCAATTTGCTTAGCAATAATACCAGCAGCTTCACTAATAGTATTAGCATGCATTAATTCAGTATACTTAATATAACAATCATACTCTTCTTCAAGTTCTGATATAATTCCAGCCATTTCTAAACTCTTCAAATCAATATCAGTCTTAATATTAGTATTACCAGATAAGGTATCTTCTGAAACACCCAATACCTTAGCCGTTTTAGTAATAAGCTTTTGTAAAATTTCTTCTTCCATTTAGCATCCTCCTTTATTATAAATTTTACCACATAATTACAAATAAAACATTATTTTTTTAAACTTATCCAAAATAAAAAAGCAATTAAGCTTTTTTCAAATAAACTAATCTTTTAAAGCCGTTATTGGTATTACAATAACTCCATCACTTCTAGTATATACAGCATTAGATAAACCACAAATTACACATAATGTTTTAGGAGGAATACCACCTTTTTCTTTAATAATATTACTAACCCTTATTAAATTATTTGCCGCATCTTCTATTTGATTTGCCCCAAGTTTAATTTCAAAAGCAGCATAACTACCATCATCAAATTCTACAACAGCATCAAATTCATTACCACTATAATCTTGATAATGAAATAAATTCCAGTTATTAGCCTCAGCATATATTCTTAAATCTCTTTCCACCATAGCTTCAAAGAAAAAACCAAAAGTAAGTAAATCATTAACACATTTATCAACAGTTAAATTAAGTAAGGAAGTAGCAATCGATGGATCAACAAAATGTCTTTTTTCCATTTGCTTTACTCTCATACTACTTCTTATATTAGAATTAAATGGTAATTGATTTTCTATTAAATATAACTTACTTAAATCATCTAAATACTCTCCAATTGTTTTAATATCTATATCTTCTCTTTCTAATCTTTTAATGTCATCTTTTAATTTATTAATAGAAATAGTTGTTGATTCATTTCTCGCTAGTGACCTTAATAATAACATTACTTTATGCAAATCACGTTTTTTATTACTTATTCGATCTATATCCATATCAATTATTTCTTTAATATATTCTTTAGGTAATTTAATAGCTTCTTCAAAAGGAATATCAATACTTCCTGGAAAACCACCTCTTAAAACCAATTTTATAATTTCTTTTAAAGTTATATCACGTGTTTTTTTACTTTTAACTTTATTATTATAAATATCTTTTAAAGAAACATCACCCGAAGAATCACCTGATTCATATAAACTCATAGGATACATTTTTAATTTTTTAATTCTTCCTGCACCAGAATGTTTAATTTTATCTTTTTCTCTCTCAGTTAAAACCGTAGATCCAGTTAAAATATATTTTCCCTTTACCCCATCTTCATCACATTTATAACGAGCCGCATCCCATATTAGAGGAACTTCTCGCCATTCATCAATTAATCTAGGAATACTTCCCTCAAATATTAATGAAATATCAGTTTCAGCAAGTCTTTTATTCTGATAATTACCACTAGGATCCATAAGTAAAAATTCACTATTCGCGTGTTGTCTTCCAGCCCAAGTCTTACCTATCCACTTTGCCCCCACAATATTTATGGCACCATAAGCTTTCAAACTATCTTCAATTTGTTTATCAATCAATCTTGGTTTATATTTAGACATAATATCAACTCCTTATTTATATTATAATACATTACCTTAAAAATGTCTATTTTATTGGATGATATTTTTGCATTCCATTGGATGATATTTTTAAGTTTCATTGGATAATTTTTTAATTAAACTTATCTAGTAAATAAACTTATATTATGTTAAAATTTAAAAAGGTGATAATATGTTAATCGGTACTGATATTTTATTTATTCCCCGAATTAAAAAAATGGAAAACAACGAAGCATTCTTAAAAAAAATTTATACATCAAAAGAAAGAGAAATTGCTAATACATTTAAAGAACCAACTAATTTCTATGCCACAAGATTTGCTGCCAAAGAAGCCATCATCAAAGCTACAAATGGCAAATTTGATTTTAATGAAATTGAAATATTAAAAGATGAAGATGGGAAACCCCTTCCCCATATAATTAATCATCAAGAAATAACTATTAACTTATCTTTATCTTTTGATAATGATTATGCAATAGCCTTTTGCATCATAAAAAAATAACGATGACAAGTCGTTATTTTTAGTTTGAATAAACTTTAATTTAGTCGAATTAAAGTCCCTTGTTCTGAAGTTTTCTTTCTTCCTATGATCATATACTTAATAAAAACAAGATCCATAAGGACATTCAAAAGCATCTTCATATACCAAAATACGATAAGAGATAATAGAAAATAAACCAAAGTAGATTTCCTATTATCAATTGCATATCTTTATTAAGCAATTCTATTATAAACTAATATCCAAAAAATTTCAATTACTTAACTGACTTTTTTACAATAAATTTGTCAAAGAAAGCCAAAAGTGCTGGCAATAAAATTAAAATCAAAATAGTAGAACAAACTGTCCCATAAGAAATAGTCTTACATATTTTAGAAGCAATAGCCGAAGAAAAATAAGCAATAATTAAAGTAACAATAATCAAAATAGAACTAGAAGTTACAATAGTATGTGCTGAATTTTGATAAGCCAATTTAATTGCTTCTTTCATATTTAAACTTTTACGATACTCCAAATAATAAGAAGTATAAACAATCGCATAATCAATAGTTGCTCCCATCAAAATACATTGAACAATTAATAAAGAAATAAAATAAACACTTTCACCAGTAATTGATATAATTCCCATTGTTAAATATACAGCACTTTGAATAATTAAAACTAAAATAATTGGAATAAAAATTGATTTAAAAGTTAAAGCTACAACCATAAAAATAGCAATCATTGTAATAACAGTAATTAAATTTAACTCATCATTAAAACTTTTACTCATCTCATAAGCTACTAAAGAATCCCCAATAACATAATAAGAACTTAAATTATCTTTAAACATCTCATCAACATTTTCAATAAAATTAAAAGTATCTTCATTTTCTAAATCTAACTCAGTATTTAATACAACTCTTGAATACTTATCTCCAACTAATAAATCTTTAGCATCTTTAATCGTCTTTTTAGCATCAACTATATTATTCATCATCTCTTCATCAATATAATCTTTAAACTTATCATCAACAATAATATCATTATTTAAATAATTAACAAACTCTTCAACAGTCATCTGCCATTCTACATTATATTCATTATCACTACCATAATATAAATATAATACTTCAATCATCTTTCTTTCTACATCATTAGATAATTTATTTAAAACCGCAAACATCTCATCATTAGTATATAAAACATCATAATTATTCATAATCCCATTTACTACTTTTAACTTATTAATTTTATCTTCATCAAAATTACTCTTATATAAATCATTACTAATAACATCATTTAAAATAAAACTAATAAATTCTTTTAAACTAATCTTATAATTATTATTAATATATATTGAAGAATATAAACCATACAATAATTTAGTATCATCATAAGATATATTTAATAAACTAGCCATATCTTTACTAGAATAAACTTGTTTGTTAATAACTCCTTTCATAACTTTATTTACTAAAGATAAATTATTAATTTCATTTTCTTTAAAATTTTTCTTTAATTCATTATTATTTAAAATAAAGGAAGAAAACTCTAAAGGAGTTAAAGTAACTTTATTATTATCAACAACATACAAAACATAAATACTTTTAACTGTATCCTCAGGAATATTAATTATCTTAGATAATTGTTCATAACTATATTTATCATTACTATTCATCACAACTTGAATTAACTTTAATTTACTAACCGTTTCTTTATCTAAACTATCACTATTTAATAAAAGTAAATTAACAAATTCTTTAGGACTACTCTTTAAATCATTACTAATTAAATTATATATTTTATTAACATCTTCAACTGGTATTTTTAATTTCATAGCCATTTCTTTAACTGAATACTTAGTTTTATCTTTAATAAGTTCACTAAGAGTAAAAGAAGAAGTATCATAATTATCTAAATAAGAAGTCTTACTCTTAATAGCATTTATTCCACCAATAAATTCACTAATTGTCATTTTACTTTTATTTTCTTTAAATAATAAAACATTATTAACAACTTCTTCTTTCATTCCAAATAAATTAGCTAATTCCTTAACAGTTAATTCTTTATTAATAGTTTCTTCATTACTAAAAATACTTAACATCTTAATTTCTTCAATCATTTTACTATCAAAATTTTTAGCATATTCTTGATTACTAACTAAATTATTCAAACAAAAATCAGCAAATTCTTTAATACTTAATTTATCTTCAATCTTATTATTAATTAAATAATATTTAAACAATTCTTTAATACTCTTAGCATCAATATTAAAAAGTTTACTTAAATTTTGATCATCCATTTTAGAATTTATAACTGACTCATCAATAAATTTATTTAAAACTTTTAATTGACTACCATCAATCTTATATTTATCATTAGTTAAAACATCTTGATTCATAAACTTCATAAAATCATTAATCGATAATTTAACATCAGTATTAATCGCTAAATAATATACAATTAAATCTTTTACTTTATCATTATCAATACCTAAAATATTAGCAATATCTAAACTATCTCTTTGATAATTAATATTTTCTTTAGTAACAAAATTCTTTAATCTAGCAATATCTTTTTTCATCTCATCATCAATTTTTTCATTAGTCTTTGGATTATTATAAGCTTCATTTTGAATAAAATTAATAAATTGTTCAAAAGTAATTTTATTATTATTATTATCTTTATTAAAATAATTATAATAAACAATTTTTAATAAATAATCATCAACTGTAACATCACTACCTAAATCATTTAATTTACTATTTAATTTATCATAACTTAATTTTTCATTAATTGTATTTGAATACCCCAAAACTTCTTTAACTTTATCTTTATTTTCTAATTCATCTAAATAATTACCCATTTTATTTTCATCTTGATTATCATATATAATAGCAATTTGATTATTTTCTTTAAATATTTTAGATATTTCATCAGCTTGTTTATCAGTATATAAAATACCTAAATTACCTTTAAACATTAAAGAAAAACCAAAAATAATTAAAAACAAAGGTAATACCATAAAACGATATTTATAACTTAAATTAGCCAATTTCTTAAATCTTACATTAGGACTTTTCTTTTTAGTTTTATCAATAAATTTATCAAACATTAATATCAAAGCAGGTAAAACAAAGAAAATACATATTAAACTAAACAATACCCCTTTAGCTAGAATAAACCCTAAATCTTTTCCAATTTTAAAACTCATAAAAATCAAAGATAATAATCCAACAATAGTTGTAACTGAACTACTACTAATAGACAAAAAAGATTTACCTAAAGCTTCTTTCATCGCTAAAACTTTATCTTTAGTTTTCTTCTTTTCTTCATCATAACGATTCATTAACATAATAGAGTAATCCATTGATAAAGCCATTTGTAAAATAGCACAAATAGAATTAGTAATATGAGATACACTTGGAAAGAAAATATTTGTTCCTTTATTTATAACAACTGCCATTAAAATAGCCGTCAAAAATAAAAAAGGTTCAACATAAGATTCACACATAATAAGTAAAATAACTAAAGCACTTAAAACTGCTAAAACAACAATCCCAAAAGGTAAAACAGTTTTATTTGCTTCAGCAACATTCCCACTAGTAAAACAATCAGGATATTTACTTATAACTTGATTATAAACTTCTTTAGCTTCCCAAGAATCTTTTTCACCATCAATACTTAAAACATACAATGTATATCCATCTTTATTATAATCAGAACTAGCATCATAAGAAACTTCTTTAACCCCATTAATATTTTCTAACTCACTTTTAACTAATTCTTTATTATCTAAATTATTAAACATTACATTTAAAGTACTAACTGCTACATCACTAAATTCTTCTTCCATAATATCCATACCAATTCTTGTATTAGAAGTATCAGGTAAATATTTAGCAATATCATAATTAATATTTACTTTGTTCAATAAAAAAACACTAATAACCGTTAAGATAATAAAAATAACTAAAATAAAATATCTTTTATCAATAATAAAATCAGTTATTTTTTTCACTAAAATCATTTCCTTTCTAAAAACCACAATATATTATAT
The DNA here is from genome assembly GCA_947628245.1 of uncultured Bacilli bacterium. Classification (GTDB taxonomy): domain Bacteria; phylum Bacillota_I; class Bacilli_A; order RF39; family UBA660; genus Ventrenecus. The sequence goes on from CANQZH010000002.1 coordinate 12,396, forward strand.
TCTTAAGAAAACTATTATGAAAGCATAAAAAATAAAAAAGTGTCTAAATTTAGACATATAATTAAATATTGTAGTATAATTTATTTAGAAAGAAGGAAAAAGAAAATGAAAGTAGAATGTCTAAATTCATCTTCAATCAAAACAAGAAATAAAATCAAACAAGCTTTTGTCGAATTAATAAATGAAAAAAAGCAATTAAATAAAATAACTATCAAAGAATTAGCCAAAAAAGCTGACATAACAAGAAGTACCTTTTACACTCATTATGATAACCTCTACCAAGTAGTAGAAGAATATAAACTTCAAACAATTGAACTATTATGTAATGAAGATTTAATTTTGACTTCTAAACAAGATATCTTAAATTATTTTGATAATATCTTTGAATGTCTAAAAAAGAATAATGATACATATAAACAATTACTAACAGCAGACGATTCTTTATTATTCTTATTTAAATTAAAAGACATAGCCAGTATTAAAATTTATAATGCTTTAAAAAACAATAATATCGAATATTTAGATTTAACCATATCTTTCCTAATGAACGGCATTCTAATGGAAATCATCAAATACTATCGAAATGAAAGTAACTATAATTTAGATGATTTATTAATAAACATCAAAAAATGGTTTAATAAATTATTAAATTAAACCAATTAACTTTAAATAAGAATGAAAATTAATTTACATACAATCTAATATAAAAAAAGTTTTAACATATTGTTTAAAAATATGTTTTCTTTTGCTATATACCTTTTTTTCACAAATAACTTTTTTTAAATCAATTTGATATAAAACATTTTTATATTCCATTGTTTTTATTTTATTTAAAAGTTCTATTAAAACTTCCATAGGATTTTTTAATTTACCATTCAATTTTATTATTCCATAATGTTCTCTAATTCTAAATTTTAAATAATCAGAATCATAAGAAATAATTGTTTTTTTATTTTTTACAGCATAATTAAATATATCTTCATCTTTCTTCCCTTGATTTTTATCTATAACGTGTTCTACATCATATCCTGCTTTTTTTAAATCTCGTTTAAAAGAAAAAGGAATATTTTCATCTAATAATAATTTCATTTAAGCAAAGTTTTGTAACCATAATTTTTTAAGCAATATAATAAGGCTACCATAACTTTTTCTTCATCAAGTGCAGGATAATTTTCTATTACATCTTTAATAAGACTATCAATATTTCCATTATAAATATTAATATTTATAGAAATATAATTCCATATATTTTTAGGTTTAATTCTAGTACCTTTAAAAACTAACTCGCCAGAACATATATCATCATTAGATTCTAAAAATTCATTATAATTAAAATTATTAGCAATCTTTTTTAACTTATAAATCAATAAATGCATTTCAAGAAATTCAATTATTGGATTTCTTTTATTTTGTTTTATTTCTTGATCAGCTTTATTATACATTTCCTTTAATAGAGTACCTTCCATATTATACCTCCTCAATCTTTTCCATTTTCTATGGCAATCATACCATAAGTTGTGAAAATATTCTACTACACTTTTAAGTTTTGTCAAGTAACCCACCTCTACATTATTAATATACTCTATTTATAGAAAATAAAATATCGAATTTTGTAAATATAGGCTATTTAAAAATGTTTTAACGTTGAATATATATTTAAAATTGTTTATAATACAAATAGAAAAAAATTATTTATGTTTCGGGTAAAGAGCATCTTTTCTAAAGTCGTAGTGATCAAGATTAGTTGCTCATTTTTTATATTTCATAAGACATAAGACATAAAACATTTCAAATTTAAATTGCTTTTATAATATTAATCTTTATTTAAATTATAAACATCTATAAAAATTATAATACTACTAACTAAAATAGCCATTAAAAACAACTAACATTAAAGCACCTTGTAAATAAAAAAAATAAAGTCTATTTAAAAACTTTATTTTGCAATGTTTTTATAATATTCATATCTTTTAATAGCATTTTCTTTATTAATTTTCATTAATTCGGAAGCCAACTTAGCATCTTTAATTTTTAAAGAATTATATCTTACTTCATTATCTAATAATTCTTCATAACGATTAAATTCAGGTTCTTTAGAATCAATTACTAATAATTCTTTTTCCGGTTGATAACGCATTAATAAGGTATAACCTACATCAACAGCTAATTTTTGTTCTTTAGTTGTACAACTTAATCCTCCTTTAATCCCGTGTTCAACACAAGGAGCATATGCAATAATAATACTTGGTCCTTGATGTTCACTTGCTTCTTTAAAAGCTTTAATTGTTTGCATTATATTAGCACCTAAACTAACACTTGCTACATAACAATTAGGATAACACATTGCTATTTTAAATAAATCTTTTTTAGCATTTTTCTTACCTAAATCAGCAAACTCCGCAACTTGACCAACGTGAGAGGATTTACTCATTTGACCACCCGTATTAGAATATACTTCCGTATCTAATACTAAAATTTTAACATTTTCATTACTTGATAAAACGTGATCAATTCCTCCAAAACCAATATCATAAGCCCAACCATCTCCCCCAATAGCCCAGACAACTCTTTTAGGTAGATATTCTAATAAATTTCTTAATTCCGAAGAGATTGGTAGAACCGCTAATTGTTTTTTCAAAGAAACTGTTTTTTCAAAATCATCAAAATTATCTAAAACTTCTTGACATAACTTATTTATTTTTTCATTATCAGTTTTATTACTCAATAATTTTTTTAAACGATTTCTTTTAAGTTGATAACTATTATGCATTCCAAAAGCAAATTCAGCATTATCTTCAAATAAACTATTAGCCCACGGTATACTATAAGGAGTTGAAGGTGCACTACCACCATAAATAGAAGAACAACCAGTAGCATTAGCAATTATAATTTCATCTTGGAAAAGTTGAGTTAATAACTTAATATAACTAGTTTCTCCACAACCAGCACAAGCTCCAGAAAACTCAAAACGAGGTTTTAATAATTGACTTCCCTTAATACTATATTTAGGAAATACTTGAGGATTTTCATAATCATTAAAATAACGATTAGCAATTTCCTGTTTTTCTTCATCATATTTATCAAAAGTTATAGCTTTACTTGGACAAATACTAGCACATAATCCACAAGAAGTACAATCGGCTTCACTAATAGCTATGTAATAGTTATACCCATTTGCCCCTACAGCTGGAATACCTTTATTATCTTTAATTAAAAATGGTCTTATAACCGCGTGTGGACAAACAATCGAACACATTCCACATTGAATACATTTTTCCGGTAACCATTTAGCTACCATATTAGCTATTTTTCTTTTTTCTAATTTACTACAAGCACTAGGAAAAGCCCCCGTACTTACATCCATTACTTTAGAAACCGGTAAATCATTTCCTAAACGATGATTCATAGCTTCAAATAAACTTAAATCTTTATTAAATTCAAAATCAACAGGCATATTTATAGTAGGATTAGAAACATTATTAACAGCCTCTTTAATAGCTTTAATATTATTATTAACAACATCACTACCTTTAGTCTTAAATTGTTCCGTTATTTTTTTAGATAAAATATCTATAGCATTACCTACTCCTAATAAATTTAATAAAACAATTTCCATTATACGACTTATTTTACCATTAAGTCCGTTTTTAATAGCAATTTCATCAGCATCAATAGTTAATACTTTAAGATTTTTCTTTTTAATTATTTCATAATCACTCTTAGTCATTAATTTAAAACAATCATTAACATCTTTAGTATTAATAAGTAAAATACTATTTTCTTTAGCTTCTGAAAGTAAATGAAATTTATGAAAATAAACATCTTTAGTTACCACAGTTATATCCGTATTAGTTACATAAAAAGGCGCATTTATCGGATTTTTACCAATCCGTAAATGACTAATAGTTACTCCCCCACTTTTTTTAGAATCATACTCAAAATAACCTTCAACATACTTATTTTCTAAACCAACTATTTTTAATAAATCTTTACTAGCTGATACCATTCCATCAGACCCAAAACCATAAACTTTAATTTCCGTTACTGGTAAATCAATATTATAATCAGTTGTTGGTAAACTTAAATTAGTAACATCATCATTAATTCCAATAGTAAAATTATTTTGAGGATTAGACTCTAACATATTAAAAACAGCTTTAATATCTTTAGGAGTTGTATTTTTAGAACTAATTCCATATCTTCCCCCAACAATTAAAATATTTTCATTACTTAAAGCACTAACAATATCTAAATATAACGGCTCTCCAATACTTCCAGCTTCCTTAGTTCGATCTAAAACAGCAATTTTCTTAACCGTTTTAGGTAAAACTTTCTTTAAATATTTTACTGAAAAAGGACGATACAAATGAACACAAACTAAACCATACTTTTTCCCATTTTTATTTTCTTTATCAACAACAAGTTTAATCGTATCACATACACTACCCATTGCCACTATAATATCAGTTGCTTCTTTATCACCATAATAATTAAAAGGTTCATAATTAGTTTTAGCTAACCCATTAATTTGTTTCATATAATCAGCTACAATATCAGGTATTTTATCATATAATGAATTTCGAGCTTCAATTGTTTGAAAATAAATATCTTCATTTAAAGCCATTCCATATTCTACTTTACTTCCAACATTTAAACTTCTTTTTTTAAATTCTTCTAATTTTTCTTTATCAACTAACTTTAAAACTTCTTTCTCATCAATCGTATCAATAACATTTATCTCGTGACTAGTTCTAAAACCATCAAAAAAATGTAAAAATGGTAAACTACCTTTAATAGCCGCTAAATGAGAGACTAAAGCTAAATAATAAGCATCTTCTACATTAGAACTAGATAAGATGCAAAAACCAGTTGATCTTGTTGCATAAACATCTGAATGGTCGCCAAAAATAGATAAAGCATTAGTAGCAATTGTTCTTGAGGCAACGTGCATAACTCCCGGAAGAGCTTCACCAGCAATCTTATACATATTAGGAATCATTAATAATAAACCTTGACTTGCTGTAAAAGTTGAAGCTAAAGACCCCGATAAAAGAGCTCCGTGAAAAGCACCAGCTGCTCCAGCTTCAGACTCCATTTCTACAACTTTTACTTGATCGTGAAATAAATTTTCTTTCTTTAAAGAAGATAAATGATCAATATTACTAGCTATGGGACTTGAAGGAGTAATAGGATATATACAAGAAATTTCACTAAACAAATAAGCCCCTAAACTACAAGCTGTATTACCATCAACAATCATTCGCATTTTTTATCACTTCCATTATATATTTTACCAAATTTAAAATTTTTTTTAAATCAAATTACTATTATTTGCTATAAAATCAACAATATTAACATTTTTAATACCATCAACATTATCTTGAATAACAAAATCTAAAACAAATAAATATCTAGGATAAAGATCTTTAATCATATAAAATGGTTTATATTCTCTTTCATAAGTTTTTTCATCATCAATATTTTTAGATACTTGAATATAAAAATAATCTTCAATATTTTTTCTAGCTATAAAATCACATTCTAATTTACCAATTCTACCTACACTTAAATAATAACCTTTAACTTTTAAATAATTAAATAAAATATTTTCTAAAACAGGTCCATAATTTATTCTATTATCAGTATTAAACGCAAAATAAATACTTAAATCTGCTAAATAATACTTCTTACTACTACTTAAAATCTTCTTAGACTTTAAATCAAAATTTTGACAAGGATAAATTATTTTAGCATTTTCTAATACAGTTAAATATTTATTAATTGTTCTTATATCTATATTTATATTTTGTGATTTATAATATGCTTTAATACTAGAAGCACTAATATTACTAGCAAAATTATTAATTACAAAAGTTAAAATATTATCAAATAAATCTTTATTTTTAATTTTAACATTATTTTTAATATCTTTTTCAAAGATATCATTTAAAATACTTTGCGTATATTTTAAAGCATCTTCTTCATTATCATATTGTAAAGCTTTAGGAAATCCCCCATATCGAATATATTTTCTAAATTCTATATAATAATTATTATCAATATTTTTATTTAATAACTTTTTCATTTCTAAATATTCATAAAAATTAAGTGGTAACATTTCAATTTCAATTTTTCGACCACTAAGTTTAGTTACTAATTCTCCAGATAAAAGATAAGAATTAGAACCAGTTATAAAAATAGACATTTTTCCTTCTATTCGATAACTTTCAATAACTTCTTCAAAACCAGAAACATTTTGAACTTCATCTAAAAAAAGATATTTAAAACTTTTATCGGTTATTTTCTCATCAATCGCCTTTTCTAAATCTTGAGGTTCTTTAAGATGTTTATAAGGTTTAGAATCTAGTTTTATAACAATAATATCTTTTTTATTAATTTTCTTTTGTAAAAGTTCATTAATAATTGTATCTAAAAAACAAGATTTACCACATCTTCTTATTCCAGTAATAACTTTAATAATTTCAGCATCATCATAAAAACCACGAATTTGTTTTAAATAATCTTCTCTTTTATATAATTTAGTCATCTTTATCACCAATTTAATTTTATTACTTATTGTCCAAAAAGTCAAGTTATCGACACTATTTTAATAATTTTGTTCGATTTGGTGTCGATAACTAACATTTTCCCCAATCTATTTTACCTCGATTATTTTTTTCTAAAAATTCATTTGCTCTTGAAAATGGTTTGCTTCCAAAAAAACCATATCTTGCTGAAAAAGGAGAAGGATGAGGACTAGTAATTATCAAATGTTTAGGATTAGTTATAAACTTAGCCTTTTCTTTAGCAAAATTACCCCAAAGAATAAAAACAATTGGTTCTTCTTTTTCATTTAAGATTTTAATAATATAATCAGTTAATCTTTCCCAACCAAGATTTCGATGAGATGCTGGTGTATCTTTAACAACAGTTAAAACCGCATTTAAAAGTAAAACACCTTCTTTAGCCCATCCCGTTAAATCACCATCACTTCTAATAGGAATTTTTAAATCATCGTATAATTCCTTATAAATATTTTGTAAAGATGGCGGTACTTTTATTCCTTTTTGAACTGAAAAAGATAAACCGTGAGCTTCCCCTACCCCGTGATAAGGATCTTGTCCCACAATAACAACCTTAACATTACTATAAGGAGTCAATTTTAAAGCATTAAATATATAATTTTTAGGTGGAAAAATCGTTTTAGTTTCATACTCATTATCAACAACTTTCATAAACTTTTTAAAACCATCACTATTCCAAATAATATTTAATTTTTCATCCCAATCATTTCCAATCATTTTACCACATTCTTTCTTAACTATTTATGATAAGTTTCATTATTATTAATTTTAAAACTACGATAAATTTGTTCTAATAAAATACCTCTAAATAAACCGTGAGGAAAGGTTAATTTAGAAAATGAAATTTTTAAATGGCAAGCATTCTTAATATCTTCACTAAGACCTAAACTACTACCAATAATAAAAGTTATAATCGGATAATTAATAAAAGTTTCATTTATTTTATGAGCAAATTCTATACTATCAAAAGATTTACCTTCTAAACATAAAGCAATACGATATTCATTATTTTTAAAATTTTTTAATAAAGAATCTCTTTCTTTTTCTAAAGAATTTTCATCTTTAACTTCAATTATTTGTAATTGATGATACTTACTTATTCTTTTAGCATAATCAAGAATTAAAGATTGAATATAAGGTTCTTTTAATTTACCCACGCACAGTATTCTTATCATCACATACTCCTGTTACTTCATTTTGCTTAGCACATAACACATTTTTAAATTCAATTTCATATTCTTTAAAAGTTTCATTTAAAGTTTCTAAAGCTTTTTCTTCAGTATTATTCTCGTGTGATAAATGCATTAAAACAATTTTTTTAGTATTATCACCAATTAACTTAGCTAAGTAAAAACTACTATCTTTATTTGATAAATGACCTAAAGTTCCTACAATTCTTTGCTTTAACCAAGTAGGATATTTACCATTCAAAAGCATCTCAACATCGTGATTACTTTCAAATAAATAATAATCACAATTACTTAAAGATTTAAAATATTTATGATTTAAATAACCAGTATCCGTTAAAGATACAACTTTTTGACCATCAATACTAATAATAAAATTTCTCGAATCAGACACATCGTGTGAAGTATGAATAGAAGATACTTTAATATCCCCAATATAAAAATCTTCATCATAAAAAACTATATTATCATAATCTTTTAAAAAATCTAAATCAAGTAATTGTTTTTTAGTTAAATAAACAAGTGGATGAAATTGATGCAAAAAAACTTTTAAAGCACTGGTGTGATCTTTATGGGTATGACTAATAATAATTGCATCAATTTGACTAGCATCTTCATTAATATTATTTAATTGTTCTTTAATATATTTAGCATTTTTTCCTAAATCAATTAATATCCGATGATTACCACTTGAAATAAACGTTGAATTACCTTCACTACCACTTGCTAAAATTACAACTTTCATCTAAACAAACTCCAAGGATTAAATGGGGTTCCTCCTCGCATTGGATCACCTTTATAAGTACCAAAATGTAAATGAGTACCCGTAGAAGAACCAGAATTACCCATTGCGCCAATTACTTGACCACGTTTAACTTTAGAACCAACCGAAACATTAACACCTGATAAATGGGCATAAATAATTTGAAAGCCATTCCCGTGATTTACAATAATATAATTACCATACCCACTACCACAAGAACTACCTAAATAACCATTTTTAGGACATCCCGTATTAATACTTAAAACCGTACCTTCTCTTGAAGCATACACCGGTGAACCAAAACCAGTACCCGAAATATCTAAACCATCGTGATGCTCGCCCCAACGGTTTTCATAATCAGTAGTTATAACATAAGGTTGATTAGTTGGCCAACCCCAGTCTAGACCAGTATCAATATATTGCCCAGATACATAATTTCTTGGTCCAATTTTAGTTATTTCATCAACTTTATCTCTTAAAGTTACATAACTAATCATTGTTGTCTCTTGACTTCGTTCACCATTTATTATTCGCATTTCTTGAGTAGTTCTAGCTTTTCCCATTACTCCAGCTTGAGCAATAACCGTTTCCCCATAATTTAAATCATCATCAATTTCCGTTTTCTTTTCATAAGCAATATCAACATCTTCAGTAACTCTTACTTCTTCAACTAAATTCATAATTGGATCAATAATACTATTATTAATAACTTCACCAATATTAAGAATAGTATTTTCTCCTCTTAAAGATGGATTAGCAATTAATAATTCTCGAACATTTAACTTACTAGCCTCAGCAATAGATTCAAGAGTATCCCCAACTTTAACTAAATAACCATTTTTCTTTTCCGTAGTTCCATATAATAAATATTGACTTAATTCAGCTTTATCAGTATATATTTTATTCTTAACTGATACATAAGCTTTCTTAATTGATACTGATTCTTCAAAATACATATGTTTAATAATTGATCCTACATCCTTAATTTCTTCTTGAGTATTATTAATATAATTTTGATAATCATCTTCATCAACAAAAGTTTTAACTAAAGTTTCTAAAGCATCTTTAAATACTTGGTCATCTAATACCTGAATTTGAGTTTTAATTTCTGGTGTATTTTCATCAGTACTTGGATCAGTAATAGTTACAATATAACCTTCAATTGTAAAATCACTAGAATCTTCAATCTTTTGATATATTTCAGCTGCACTACTAATATTTTCATCATAAGTTATATACTCTTCAATCTCAAAACCAGTAGGCGGATAAACATTATCTACTTTATAAGTATCTTTAATATCTTGTTGTTTTTCATTTATTAATGATAATAATTCATCACGATTAGGAATTAAACCAATCTTTTTACCATCTAAGTAAACTTGATAAACACTTTGAGGTTGAACAGTTTCTTTATTATTTATAGAAACCGCACATAAAAAGACAGTAATAACCCCCAAAATAGCTATAACAAGTTTTTCTTTTAACTTCATATTCTTACCTTTCTAAAAAGCTTCTTCTGAAACTTTTGTATAATTCTTAAAACAACTTTTATCTAATTCAAACAAAACCTGAAATAAACCAGTACTACCCCGACGATGTTTAGCAATAATAACATCAGTAGGAACAATCGTCTGTTTATTATCAGCTGTTTTATTTTCAAAATAATCTTGACGATTAATAAATAAAACTAAATCAGCATCTTGTTCAATTGAACCAGACTCTCTTAAATCAGCAAGCCTTGGTTGATTGCTTTCACGACGTTCAGCATTACGAGATAACTGAGCTAAAGCAATAACTGGTACTTTAAGTTCCATAGCCATAGTTTTAAAAGCTCTTGATATTTCCGATACTTCAACTTGTCTTGATTCAACCCGACCACCAGTAGTTACAAGCTGCAAATAATCAATAATAACTAAACCTAGACCTTCCGGTTTAGTAGCAAGTCTTCGACATTTAGCCTTTATTTCTGGAGCTGTTATTGAAGCATTATCTTCAATATAAATATTAGTTTCCGATAATTCACTCATTGCTTCATTATAACGTTTCCAATCATTATTATTTAACATACCAGTCTTTAACTTATCACCTTCAATTTGCCCAACTGAAGAAATCATTCGATTAACTAATTGCTCAGCACTCATCTCTAAATTAAAAATTGCTATAGCCTTTTTAGTTGTAGCCGCTGCATTAGCCGCCAAATTAAGAGCAAAAGCCGTTTTACCCATACCAGGTCTAGCCGCAATAATAATTAATTCACCCTCGTGAAGTCCAGCAGTAGCTTTATCTAAATCAATAAACCCAGTTGATAAACCCGTAATAGCATTCTTATTTTTAGCAATCAATTCCAAATTTTCTTGAGCTTGACGTAAGGCTTCTTGAATCGGTTTAAACTCAGAAACTTCTCTTGTTTTAATAACATCCAAAAATTTTCTTTCACTACTATCTAACAACTTATTTAAATTATCTTCTTCATTATAAGTATTAGTTATAATATCAGTTGCCGTATCAATAAGATTTCTTCTAATAGCTTTTTCTTTAACAATATCTATATAATAATCTAAATTAGCACTTGTAACAACCGAATCAATTACTTCAGTTAAATAATCTACTCCCCCAACACTAGACAAATTCTTTTGTTTATCAAGTTCATTTTTAACAGTTGTTATATCTATTGGCGTATTATCTTTATATAATGATACTAAAGCCTGAAATATTTTTTTATTAGCATCACTATAAAACATATCTTCATTAATATTTTCAATAATCTTTTCCATTGAAATAGCATTTAAAAAAGCAACACCAAGAACCGACATCTCAGCTTCTAAATTATGAGGCATAACCCGATTAGCCATAAAACACCTACTTTCTTAAAATTACTTTAATTTTAAAAGATACCTTCTTATGTAATGTAATTAATACTTCATGAGTACCTAAACTAGATATTGAACTATCAATCTTAATCAATTTTTTATCTATATCAAAACCCATTTTCTTTAATTCATCACTAATTTGTTTAGAAGAAATAACCCCAAAAACCTTATCTTCTTTACCAGTCTTAACTTTAAAAGAAATTTCTTTACCTTCTAACTTCTTTTTAACTTCATTTAAACTATTAATCAAATTTTCTTCTTCAATTTGTCTTTTTTCAATTGAACGATCTAAAACTTCTTTACTTCTTTTAGTAACTTCAACCGCTAAATTATTCTTAATTAAATAATTTCTTGCATAACCATCACTAACTTCAATAATATCATCTTTTTTTCCTTGTTTCTTAAGATCTTTTAAAAGAATTACTTTCAACAAAATCACCTTCAATCGTATGATTATTATAACAAATTAAACCATAAAAAAAAAGAGCAACTATTCATAATAATATTGATTATTTCTTTGCTTTTTACCTAAACAAAGTTTCATCTTTTCTTTACAACTAATACTATTACGATCAATCTCTTCAAATTTTTGTTGATATAATAATTTTTCAATTTCTATTAAACTAGCTTGTTTAAACTTTCTAATTTCTTTAATAGAAGGATACCTACCATTAAAATTTTTTAAATAAGCATACACATCATCTAAACGATTCTCATCTTTAAACATAACTTTAATAATAACAAAAGTTGATAAGTCTAAATTTAATATAGAATATTTTTCTATTCCATACTTTTCCCATTCTCTTATATTAAAAATACCATCAGTATAAGCACTCTTAAAATAAATTGCCTTATTACTACTTAAATTAATAATATTTTTAGGAAAATTAAAAGGTTCATAAGCTATTTTAGAAACTTTAATATCTTTTAAAGCATAAATTTGTTCTAAGAAAAAAGCTTTCTGATAATTAATATCACAATTAAGATTATAAATATCATTAATAAGTTGATAAGTTATTTCTTTAGATAAACACCAATTTTTATTATTTAAATATTTAGTAAAAATTTCATAATTTTTTTCTTTTTCTAAATCAGAATTATTACTAATACAAAATTTTTGAACTCCTAAAGCAATTTTTTCCCATATTTCAATAGGTTGTAATTTTTGAAGTTGAAGATTAGTCATCAAATGGCACTCCTATATCATCAATAAACCATTCACTACCATCTTTTACTAAAACAAATTTATACTCTTCATCTCTTCGGCAAAAATTATATACTTCATCATCACAAATTTTATATCTAATTACACTTTCTATTTTATTTCCATTAGCATAAGTTGGATGAGTCTCTAAATCAGTATAATAAAAAATAGCAATAGCACTATTCGAATGTAAAGGAGTAAATTCATCTTTTGAAACTTTATAATAATTAACATTATTTTCAATTTTTAAAAACTCAAAATTTCTAACTAACTTTTCATATAAATTACTAGTTACCAAAAATCTTAAACTATTAGTAAATTCATCAGTTAACACCATATACTTTTCATTATCTTCTGCACTAAAAGAAGGATCAATATCGGTAAGATTATAATATTTAATCGGATCAAAGAAAGCCATCATTTCATCTCTTTTACTATTAATTAAACTAACAATCTCATCTTCAGACATATCAGATTCATTATCTAAATGATATGTTTTTTCTTCATAAGGCGTTTCAGGATCAGATAAATCAATTACTTCTCCTCTAAAAGTAAACTGTAATACAATTGAAATAACAATTCCTAATAATATAATAGCCAAAACTATTAATATATATGGAATTAACTTTTTAAGATTTCTTTTCATACTCATCTTCCTTTACTATTAATCTTATTTTATTCTTTATCCTTTGTAATGTATTATCAATTTGTTTTGGACTTTTGTCAAGTACTTTAGCAATTTCAATATAATTTAATCCTTCAATTAAATATTCATAAACTTGATATTCAAAAGAAGATAATAACATTTTAATTTTATTTTTAAACGATTTTAAATATTCTTCTTCACTAAACATATTTAACGGATCAGCATCATTATCTGCCAAAATATCTTTTAAAATAATTCCTGAACCATAATCATACTCTAACGATAAGTTTTTTTTATTACACATATTTTTATAATTTCTAGCTCTTGCAATAATTTTAATTAATCTTCTTTCTACACATAAACTAACAAAAGTTCTTAAACCAGCATCTTTTTTTTCATCATAATAATTTAAAGCATTAGCAAAAGCAAGCATTGCCTCTTGCTCAAAATCTTTAGAATCAATACCATACTTTAAAGCTGCATTAGAATATTTCTTAATCATATAATTTATCTGAGGTTCACAATATTCATACAACTTTTCTTGAGCTTCTTCATTTGATTCACAAACCATACTATAAACATTATCAATTTCTTCATTATTATACATCTACAAATCCCCCATTTTATAAATTAACAAAGCAGCTGCAACAGAAGCATTTAAACTATTTACTTGACCTTTCATCGGTATTTTAACTAATTCATCACAATTTTTCAAAACTAAAGGACTAATTCCTTTTCCTTCATTACCAATAATTAAAACTTTTTTAGAAGCATAATCACAATCACGATAATCATTACCATCCATTACAGAACCATATATAAAATAACCATTACTTTTTAATTTATTAATCGTATCAACTATATTAGTAACTTTACAAATTTTAACTAACTCAGTAGTCCCAACACTAGTTTTAATAACAGTGTCATTAACACTTACACTTCGATCTTTAGGAATAATTAGACCTTTTACCCCAGCAGCTTCACAAGTCCTAATAATCGCCCCAAAATTATGAGGATCTTCTAAATGATCAAGAATAACCAAAAAATCAAAATCAAGAAGAGAATCAAAAGAAGCATACGAATAATCATCTCTTAATATTAAAATACCTTGATGATTACCAATACATTTTTTATTAATAGCTTCTATAGGTAAAATATCATAATGTATATGATTTTTTTCTAAATAATCAATAACTTTTTTATCTTTAAAACTATTACTAATATACACTTTATTAATTAATTTAGGATTAGTACTAAATAAAACATTTTTACCATAAGAAAGCATATAACCACCATAACAATTATACAATAAAAAAAGATGAGATGCAAACAGCCTCATCAATTAAGAAACAACAAATGGATCATCTTGTGTTCCTGCAGCATCAGTTATTGATACTGATGATTTTAAAAAGACAACTGGATAAATACTTTTACTAATAGATGCACCAGACCATTGAGCACGATATCCATCATACAAATTTCCTCCAGAAATATCAAAAACATCGGCAGCACCATAGTTTCCAGGAACAGGATTCAAAGTCCATCCATTATAAGGTATCCAATCTGCCTCAGAACAGTCATCTTCATTATAAATATAGTAAGAATGCATACTTTTTGATAAACACATATTTCTTACACTTTTTCCCACTGCATATCCATAATCACTTGGATACATTAACCCGATATAGCCATCCCAAGTTGTTGTTCTTTCTACATCATCATTGCACCTACCTCCTCCACCTTGACTTAAACAATATTGTTTTCCATCTATATTTCCTCTTTCAACCTTGTATGTTGTACTTGCTGTCCATTCATCTTTATTAAATGTTGCAAACGTACCCGTGTTCCATCTTACTTTGGCTAATTTATTTCTTACTTCTTCACTTATTCCATTACCGCTAAAATCACAATCTTCATATAGATTACCGTAAGAAGAATAACATTGTCCACTTTCATTATTCCAATACAAACTATTTCCTATTTCCCCATCTTTAGTATAGACACTTTCAGGATTCAATAGTTTCATTAAATCAGCTTGACTCCATTCATTTACTCCTTGTCCACCATTAACCTCGCTTTCTGATGTATCCCAACTATAATATCCTATACTATCTGCTCTAATAACCTTTATTAAATCTTCTTTTTTACCAGTTTCTACATTTATTACATTTTTCATTACACCTATGATTCGCCATAATATTATATCTCCGCTATTATAAATTTTTTCACATGTTCCTTCAGAATATTGATTATTACTTTCACATTCTTCTATTGATGAATATTCACCTGCTAATACATTATCATTTGTTCTGTGAAAAGTATATATATCACTTTTATATCTATCTCCTATATCTATATAGTTATTTGGATTTGCCCCTACATATCTTAAGTTTCCATCTTCAGTATCATCATACATTAACTCAGGTTCTTGTTTTGTTTGTTCTTCTTTTTCTTTTTCAATTAAATAATCTACTCCTGTAAATTTTTTCTCAGCAAAATATAATGTACATTTTGTTTTAGTTTTTGTTAATCCTTTTACTAAGGGAGCCCATTTTTTACTATCCCATTCAATGCTTGCTCCATTATCGCATACTGCTTTTTCAAATTCTAAATTATTAGAATTT
>CANQZH010000003.1 GCA_947628245.1 uncultured Bacilli bacterium
ACATACCCCCCCCCCCAATTTGTCAAGCCTTTTTTTCTTCTTTATGTCAACCTCTTTACATATAGTATTCTCTACTTTATTTATTTTAATACTATATGACATATTTTGTCATATTTAATATAACAAATTTTTGTTAACTTGCCAATAAAAAAAAGAAGATTTTTTCTTCTAATTTTCTTTAACTTCTGGATGTCTTTTAAAAAATTCTTCAAATATTTCATTTTTTAATTTAGCATCATCTATTTCAGCAACTTGACTTGTCTTTTTAAAATATTCTACTATTAAAATATTTTTAGGATTATCTTCTTCAAATAATATTAAATATTCATTTTCATCTTTAGTTATTTTTTCTAAAACTATATAATCAATATTATCAATAGTTAAAACGGTTACTTCTTCATTCATCTTGTAGGCCCTCCTAAATTTTCTTGTTCTGATAGTTCATAATTTAAATCTACCATAGCTTGATAAAATTCTTCTTCCGTTTGAAAACCTAATCCTTGATAATATTCTTCAAAATTTTTGGCATCACCTACATATTGATCATCAACCCAAGTAAATACTTTATCAATATTTTGATTATTTTCATCATATTCAATTATATCAGCAATATCCGCTAAATGAATATCTCCTAAATCTTTACTAGTAGCATAATAACTGTTAAGAATTTGACCAATATTATAATGATTATATCCCCAACCTCTTGGGTATCCTTGTTCATCAATTAAACCTTCATAACGATTATGTTTATCATATAAAATTTGACTATCTTCTTCAGTTATTCTTTCCATTGCTTGTCTTTTATCGTGTTGTTTTAAAGCAGTAGTAGTTACACTATAAGCATTTGCTGCATAAGTTGCTGTAATAGCTATAAGTGCTGCTTTTATTTTAAAACTTTCTACTTGATTTTTTCGAATTGTTTTGACAATTGCATTTTTTAATTGTCGTTCTTTTATTTTTTGTTCAATTTCAAGATCTTTTTCGTCTTGTATAAAAAAGTCCATTTTATTCACTATCCTCTTCTACTTTAATAATAACTATTTTTTTTTAAAGTGTCAATGTATGTTTTTTATTTTTCCTTATTACTTTACTTTATGTTATCATATATTTAAGGAAAAGGGGTATTATAATGAATGAAAGTATTTTTAAAGCTTATGATATAAGAGGGATATATCCAAATGAAATTAATGAAGATGGAGCTTATAAAATTGGTTTAAGTTATGGTTCTTATTTACAAGAATTTTGTCATAAAAGAAAATGTGTTGTAGGTTGTGACAATCGTCTTTCTAGTCCTAGTTTAAAAAAATATTTAATTAAAGGTTTATTAGATTCAGGAATAAATGTTATTGATTATGGATTAATTACTACACCTATGCATTATTATACAAGATATATTGAAAATACTTATGGAATAATGGTTACAGCTAGTCATAATCCTAAAGATGATAATGGTTTTAAGTTTTCGTTTGATTCACTTGCTAATGCTCGGGGTAAGATGATTGAAGATTTTAAGGAATATACTTTTAGAGGAAGGTTTTATAGAGGAATGGGTATTATAGAAAAAAGAGATATAAAAGAAGCTTATTTAAATTATTTAAAAGATAATATTCATTTAGCAGATAAACCATTAAAAGTTGTAATTGATCCAGGTAATGGAGTTACAACTACTATAATTAAAGATATTATGAAATTATTTCCAAGCATTGATGTAACTTATATTTGTGATATTAGTGATGGAACTTTTCCTAATCATCATCCCGATCCAGCTGTTGAAGATAATATGGCTATGTTAAAAGAGAAGGTTTTAGAAGTAAAAGCTGATTGTGGAATTGCTTATGATGGTGATGGTGATCGAATTGGAATGATTGATGAATTAGGTAATTTTATTATGGCTGATAAAATTATGATTGTGGCAGTTAAAGCTTTATTAAAAGATTTTACTAATAAAACTATTTTATGTGATGTTAAGTGTTCTAAATCATTAATTGATGAAGTTGAAAATTTAGGCGGAACTATACATATGAACCGTACTGGTACTAGTTTTACAGAAAGTGCAACTAAAGAAAAAAATATTTTATTAGGAGGAGAATTATCTGGTCATTTATTTTTTAATGATCGTGGTCCTGAGGTTTGTAGTGCTATTTATGCTGGTTTAAGAATATTAGAAATATTATCTAAGTCTAATCTATCTTTATCAGAAATGTTAGAAGATATTCCCAAATATTATTCTACAGCTGAAATAAAAGTTTCTTGTGATAATGAAAGTAAATTTCAAGTAGTTGAAGATTTAAAACAAGAAATAATTAAAAGAAATTTAGAATACATTGATATTGATGGTATAAGATTTAATACTTTAGATGGTTGGGGTCTTATTAGAGCTAGTAATACTGGTCCTAATATTACTTTAAGATTTGAAGCTAAAACTAAAGAAAGATTAGAAGAAATTAAAAAAGAATTTATGGATTTAGTTAAAACTAAACTTCCTTAAATTCTTTTTTTAATTGATTATCTATCCATATCATAGTTTCAGCTAAAGCTTTACTACGATTTTTACCTGTATCAACAAATTTTAAACCATACTTTTTGGCATTTTGTTCTAAGTTTTTACTTTCTTCTAACCAATAATCAACAAATTGCCACATAATTAAATTACTATTAACTGTCGTCCAATCATTTTCATTTTCATATTCTCTAATTCTACTTAAAATACTTTCTTTAGTTTCATTAGGATAACCTAAAACAACTACAATAACTCCTTTTTTTTGAAATTGTCTACATATTTTAGGTTTAATAGTTGTTGTATCTAAAATAAAACTATACTTTGGTTCAAACATTAATGATACATCTAAAAAATATCCTACTTTACCATCAAGAGCTTTAGTTGATTCTAAAGCAGTTTCCCATTCATCTTTTTTACTAATAGAAGCTATTATTCGTCTAAGTGATTCATTAATAATATCTTCTTCTATAATATTATAGATAGGATATTTTTCTTTAAGCATTTTAGCTAAAGTTGATTTCCCAGATCTTGGAACCCCAAGAATAATAATACTTTTCATAATACCTCCTTTCATCTTTAAAAAAAGATGTTTTCTACTATACAATAAAAAAATTAAGAACTTTGTCGAATTTTAGTTCTTAATTAATCATAATAAACCACTATTTCATTTCTTTTATAAGCCAAGCCATAATAATACTAACAATATAATTTTGTTCAGATACCGTTAACTCTTTATTCTTAGGAATATGATGCCATTTAAATAAACAATTTCTACAACAGGTTGCTGTGGCGTGCTCTGCAATAAAAACAGGATGTCCTTTCATTGGTGTTTGATGTCCATCATTTAAAGGATTTGCTTGGGCAAGACGATGAGATACAAAATAAAGGGTGTGATTTTTTATTTCTTCAAAGCCTTTATCTTTTAAATATTTTTTATCTTTTTCTTTTAAATGAAAACTAGATCTAAAAGTTGATTTATTTAATTCAGCTAATTTATTTAAAATAATTTCTTTATTCATTTACTAACTTAAAACGTTTTTTGATATTTTCTAAACCAAGAATTTGCATAATATCATATAAATTAGGAGTTCTTGATTTAGTAGTTAGAGCTACTCTTATAACAGTTGATACATCAGCAACATTACCTTTATATTGACTAGGATTTTGCTTATATTCTTTCATATTACTAGCATAGCCTAATTCATCACACATTTCTTTCATTTTATTAAACCATACTTCTTCACTATCTTTTTCATCATAATATTTATTTAAATAAATTTCTAAAATGTTTTTAATTTCATTTAAATCATTTATCTTTTGCCATTCATAATCTTTATTAGTAAACAATTCATTAAACATATAAAAGATACTATTTTTTACTTCACTAAACATTGCAAAATCTTTTCTTGGCTTTTCACTATTTCGTTCAATATTAAATGTTTTAATAGCTATATCTTGATTATTTTCTAAAATACCCGCGAATTCTTTATCATATTTTCTAGCCCAAGTTAAAGTTTTTTGATACATTTCACTAGCTGTTATTTTACTTAATAAATTTTTAGATAGATTTAGTAATTTTTCCATATCAAAGATTGTACCAGAAATTCCAACTTTATTAAAACTCATTGTAAAATTATCAATGTCTTCATCTTCGTGCTCTAAATACCATTCTTCAAAATTAGAATTAGTAACTGTTGCTAAATAAAGCATTAAAGCTTCACTAGGAATACCCATTTCGTGATAATAACTAACTGCAAGTTCTGGATCTTTTCTTTTAGATAATTTACGGATAGTATTACCATCTTTTTTATTTAATGGTGAAAAATGAGCATAAGTAGGTATTTCAAAACCTAATATTTTAAATAAATTAATATGAATTGGTAAACTACTTAACCATTCATCTCCTCTTATAACGTGAGTAGTCCGCATTAAATGGTCATCTATAACGTGTGCAAAATGATAAGTTGGAAGACCATCATTTTTAATTAATACTTGATCAATATCATCTTCAGGTAATTCTAATTTTCCTCTAATAGCATCCATTACAACAATTTTCCGATTAAAATCTCCTTTATTTCTTAAACGAATAATATAGGGTTTACCTTCATCTAAATTTTTAATAATTTCTTCTTCCGTTAAAAAACGACTTCTTGCCCATTTACCATAATAACCAATTCTTCTTTTACTTTTTTCTTGTTCACTTCTTATCATATCTAATTCTTCTTTAGTTGTAAAATCAGGATAAGCTAGTCCTTTTAGTAATAACTCTTTTGCATAAGTTTGGTAAATTTCTTTTCTTTTACTTTGAATATAAGGCCCGTAATTACCAATTTCTTTATTTTCACTTATTGGTCCTTCATCAAAGGTAAAACCAAATTCTTTAACAGCTTCAATTATTTTACTAATACCATTTTCTACTAATCTTTCTTGATCAGTATCTTCAATACGCATAAAAACTATTCCATTCGTTTGTCTAGCCATTTTTCTCGCAATTGAAAGCATAAATAAATTACCTAAATGAACAAAACCTGTTGGACTTGGTGCATATCTCGTTACAATAGCCCTTTCTTTTAAGTTTCTTTTAGGATATAAATTTTCATAATATTCTACATTATGAGTTAAACCTGGTAATAATCTTTCTACTAATTCTTGATTCATAATTTTTCCTCCTATAAATAATAAAAAGGTGATGCCAAAGGACGAATTACTTCGTGGTACCACCTTATTTTTTTCTCTTTTCTTCGTAATGTGAAGATAACAATTAAGCTCCAAAAGCTTCTTTTCAAAAGTAATATTCTTTGTTTACACCAACCACAAAGTCTCTTTTAAATAATAACTTTTTACTTTTCTTTCTTCATTGCTTTTCTAAAATGTATTTTAACGAAAAAAGAAGGTAATGTCAAACTATAATCCACCACCTGAACCAAAAGAATCTAATTCATCTTGAGTAACTATAATATTTATTCTCATTCTTCGATTACCACAGACAAATAAAGCTTCACCTTGGTTATAATATTTAATACTTTCTTTTTCACTTTCATTTAAATCAATTAATCTTGATAAATCATCAATAGCTTGTTTTCTTAAACCCATTATTAGATAATAAGCGGCATTGTCAAAAATTGCTTTACCGTGTGTAATAACAGCTGGAGCAGCAAAGTCAGTTGGTTGTTGAGTAACAATTATAGTTCCGGTATTATACTTACGACTTCTTCTTTGAATATTAGCTAAGAATTCAGCTCCTAATTCATTTTTAGTTGATAATAGAACGTGAGCTTCATCAACATACATAACTGTATTAACAGTTGGGTCTAAACATAAACCCCAAGCATATTTTAAAACATTAAAGAATAAAGCATTTCTAACATTTTCATCAGCATTCATTAATTCTCTAATATTAAATACAATAAAATCACTATTAATGTCTAAAGTTGTATGTCCTGTAAAATAATAACGTAATTCTTTAACTAATGGCCTGACTTTAAGTTCAAGTCTTTCCATAACATCTCTTTCATGAGTCCGATCAGTCATTGATAATAAACGTCCTTTAATTGTAGCATATACATCATCAAAAGTTGGATAATCATTACTTGTAAATTTAGTATAATCAGTATCAAAATCAATTTTATAACGTTTATAAGTGTCAGTTACAACTTCTGTAAACATTGTTAAAACATCTTCTTCAATATCAGGAGCATAATATTTCATAAAAGCTTTTAATTGTTGTAAAGTACGAGTTAAAACCGTATAACCTAAACCTTGATTAATTTCTTCTTCATCAGCATCAATGACAATTTCCAAAGGATTAACCATTCCAAAATCGCCACCTTTACCAAGATCAAGAAAATCTCCACCCACATTAAGAGCCATATCTTTAAGTTCACCTTCGGGGTCAACACAGACAATTTTATATTCATTTCTAATATGACTTCTAAGTAATAATTTAGCAGCTGTTGATTTACCAGAACCAGTAGTACCCAAAATTATCATATTAGCATTATTTCGGTTGTGTTCTTTTTTAATTTGATATAAAAATTGATTAAATAAGACAACACCACCCGAAAAGTCAACACCAAATAAAGTACTATTTCCTGGGTCTTTAATACTATCAAAAATAAATGGATACATTGCGGCTATTGTAACAGATGGAATAGGCGCCCCAACACGTTCTTCTACATCTTGTTTAGGAAAGATTGGTAACATTGATTTAATTACTTTTTCTTGTTCAAACATTAAAGAAATACCACGCATACCTAAAGCATCTAAATAATTTCTGACTTGCATTTTTTTATTATTTAATTCATCTTTAGTATCAGCTGAAACAAAAATATGTAATTGGAAATCAAAAATTCTTGCCTGAGTAGCCACTAACATTGAAACAAATTGTTCAAGTGATTCATAATCTTGTCTTATTCGTTCTTGAATAGTTCGGTCTCTTTCACTTTGATAACGGCTTTTTAAATCAGCAATTTCTTTATTAATCATTCTTTGTAATGTTGATAACTCAATTGGAATATGTTTTGCAACTACTTTTATACCAGATAAATTAGTTAAATTAGCTAAATATCCTTGAGATATAAATTTTGGATAACTAACAACAGTTAAAATAGTGCAATATTTACCACTCATCATAAATTCTGTTGGTTTAAATTCAACACCTTTAGGCGCTATCTGAGCTTTTAAATTCATTCTGGACTCACCATCCCACTATAAGAGGTTGTAACTCCTCCATTAAAGAAATTATCTAAAATTATTCTTAAATCATTATTTGAAGTTTGTTGACTATTCAAACCACAATTAGCTAAATTACTAATCATTTGATGAAGTCTTTTTTGAATAACATCCATTTTCTTTTCTTTAAATAGAAAATAATATTCAGTATCAACTACATTATATTCAGCAGACATAAACATATTAGCTTTATTAATATCTTGCGTAATTAATTTTCTTGTATTAGCATTAGTTGCATTATTATACAAAAGTTGTAATTGAGATAAATAAACTTGAATATCAACAGGACGATCAGCAACAACTAACCAAAATTCAAAATTAATAGTATTGTAAAAATTTTGTAATTGATAAATAGCATTATCTCTAGTTCCTGCATCTAATATAAAAATATTTCTAGGAGCTATTTTAATACCAGTTACATATTCACCATTTTCTAACTCAATCATTCCATTTAAAATATTTTTAATAGGAACCCAATCTTCACTCCATTTGCTTAGCAATTCCTTTTCTTTATTATTCTTCTTTGCCATGCATCATACACCAACCTTTCCAAAAATACCTTTTTCTTCCTAAAAGAAATGTTACAATATTTGTTAATAATTGTAATACATTATGATAATTAGGAACAGGGACAACTAAAAAACCAGATATTAAAGCGGGTAAAATTACAATTAAAGCTGTGGTAAAATTCATACCTTGAAAAATTATCAACATAATTAATGTAACTGTACACCCTGAACCAAATATTGCTAAATCAATTCCGGTAAAAAAACCTAAAATTAATTTTGATTTTTTAGTATTAGCCGGAATTAAATAATTATTGTTCATTAATTATTCCCCTTTCCTATTATTTTTTATCTTGTTTTCTTTGTCTAAATGTATCTTCTTTTAAACTAAATTCATTTAATCTATTAGTATAAGAAGCTTTATTAACTTTTTGAACTGTAACAGTAGTTCCATTACTTAATGTTTCAGTTTCAACATCAGATGATGTGCCAATATACTCAGCTAATCTTGGATTATTATTTCTAAATGTTTCAATCTCTCTATTAGCAGTTGCAAAAGCACCAGCTTTCTGTGTTTTAATTTCAGTTTCTGTAGCTTTTAAGAAGTTATCAGCTTTTCTGCTAAGTTCATCAGCAGACATTTTCTTTTTCAATAAGTCTTCATATTTTTTGGATTGATTATTAATTAAATCTCTTAATGCTTTTTGTTCGCTTGGATTAGCAGCATTTACGACTTCATTTCTAGCTTTATCCCTAGCACTTTTCATCGCACTATCTACTGATACACTTGGATTACTGTTAACTATATTTTGGAATTCTTGATTAAATTTAGAAATAAAATCAGCATTCATAGTACTAGTAAAACTGTTAAGTTCATTATTAGCCATTGTTGAATTAATATGGGCTTCTCTTTGCTTAGCCTCTGCATCAATATAAGCTTTTTCTTGTTTAAATAAATTATCTCTATTGGATACTTTCTTTTTAAATTCTTCTAGCCTTGCTCTTTCTTGTTTTTCAGCATCAGTTAAAGTATAAGCTGACTCGCCTTGAATTAAACTTTGAGCATTTATCGCGGCATTTTGAACAGTTTGAGTAGCTGAGGCAAGAACACCACCAACAATTGGAATACTAGCTACACCTGGATGAGCTTCATTTGCAGCTTCAGCACGCTGTTGTCTAGCTGCTCTAGCTGCTTCAGCTTCATCAGCCGCGGATACAATATTAGTTCCAATATCCTTAAAGTTTTTAGTATTTCTAGCTTTATATCCACCTCTTACTGTTCCAGAAGCAGCTCCTGCTGCTCCAGAAAATAACACTCCTACTCCAGAAAGTAAAGTTTTTCCAGCTAATTTTCCATATGAACCAACTGCTTTAGCATTATCAATAATTTCACCTCGTCGATTCCAATGATCATTTTCAAATTG
This sequence comes from uncultured Bacilli bacterium, assembly GCA_947628245.1. Taxonomy (GTDB): domain Bacteria; phylum Bacillota_I; class Bacilli_A; order RF39; family UBA660; genus Ventrenecus. Next base: position 9,162 of record CANQZH010000003.1, read on the forward strand.
AGCATTAGCCCGATTAAATTGAAATTCTTGATCAGCTAGATCTTTATTTGTTTTCCAAGTATTAACAAACCTTTTACCACCAGCGACTACGTTACGTCCTAATGCAAGGCCTCCAGCTCCAATAGCAGCTCCTGCAGCAAAAAATCCACCAGCTTTTAATTTATCTTTAATACCAAGTTTGATATTTCCAGAATCAAGACCCAACATTTCTCCTAGCATTTTAGGAGCTTGTTTAGCAAAAGCAAGTAAGCCCATTAAAATAATAGCTAGAACAATTAACCCTTGAACACCAGATACTTGATATTTAAATAACTCGCCATTAGCTATTTCACTAAAGAAGTATATAACTAAGTACATAATAGCAACACGAATAAATACTTCAAAGTAAACAGTTAATGTCAACTTAAGCCATTTGTCAAAAGTTGCTTTTTTACTAGGTATAATTCTTAAAACAACGGGAATTGGAGCAATTAATTGGCAAAAAGCAAATTTTATAACTCTTACACCTAAATCTAAGCAAAATGTAAAAATGATATATAGTAAAGCAACACCAGTAGCCGTTGAAATACCTAAAACATATTGAAGTGAGACGTTTTCACCTACATCAAGATATACTTGATTACCGTTTTCATCAGGAGGTCCTTCAGATGGCGAAATTAATGGTTGAGCTTCAACAGCCCAATCACCTAATGAAGGCAAATTAAGAAAATTACCATCTTCTATTAATTCAGCTTTTAAATCAAACCAACTATAATCATTATCTAATCTAACATTATAATTAGCTGGATTTAAAAAAGGATTTAAAGCCGTAAAAGCCATATAATTACCATACTCGCTTATACTATCCGAATTAGTTGAACCTGTACCAAAGATAATAGCTCCAATAACATTTTCTTTAAAAACAATACCTTGAATTTTATAAGCATAATCAAAAACGGTTGGAAGTAAACCTAAAATTACTAAAGATATTACAATATTTTGAGCAAGTTTTGTTAAACTTTTATCTCCTGAGGTTGCTTTATCAGGATCTACTAAAGATGTTAATAAAGCATAAGCAAGGTAAAATAACATAACCACACCTATAATAGCATATATTCTTCTAGCAAAATTACTAAAAAAAGCATCTTCAAATATTCTAGCATCTGCAAGTTTTATAAATATTTGATAAGCTTGAGATACAGCCCAATATATAGCACCATCTATTAAAAGTAATATTTTGTGAAACATACTATTTAACCACTTAATTGGATGCAAAAATCCATTTATTGCTATTAAAACATATAGATTCATCAATTTACCTCCTATTCATACAGTTATTATAATTATACTATAATTTAAGAAATACCACAATTACTTAAATCATAAAGTCCAAAAAAATTAAATAATAATTCTAATATGTTGGGAACAAAAAATACTAAAATAGCTAATGCTATTCTTTTTATTGTCCTAATATTTGCTTTTCTAAAACTATCAGAATTAACATTAAATAATATTTTAATATAATCAATAAAGGAAAAGATAATTGCTACTATAGGAGCGGCGATTTTCATTAAACCAAAGATACCATTTAAGATTTGTTTTAAAGTTGTTTCTTCAGCAACTCCATTAGATACAGTTAAAAAGATTGTTTCACAATTAAAATCATCAGAAGTATTAATCACATCAATATTTGGGTAATCATCTTCTAATCTTCCACCCAACGCTCCACCTATATTAGAATTGGATGAACTACTTGAAACGTGAACTTCATTCCATTTTTTATATCTTTTAAAGACTTTAAAATAGCCATTTCCTTCTCTTACTTGAGGTCCTGATACACCATTATAATTAGAACTATGAAACCAAATATTCACACCATTTTTTTTACCAACAAAAATACCAATATGGTTAGATGAACTTGTTGTTTCATTATTTAAACCAATATCTCCAGGTCTTAAATTAGATTCATTTATATTTTCAAAATTACTTGATGTTGCATAACTAGCTGTAGTCCAATCACACGAAACATCTTTGACTCCAGCTCGATTAAAAGCTAAAGAAACGTAACCTGAACAATCTAGACCATCAGGTTTACCAGTTATACAAGTTCCAGAGTGTCCACCTCCCCAAACATATTTAGTACCTTTATCAATCATTAATCCTGCCTGTCTTACAACTTCTATTCTTCCCTTATCTAAGCCACTTGGCCAACTACTTTCTAATTGTTCAATTAAGGAAGATACACTTGAACTCATACCATTAGTATCTACGGAATAAGCAAAAGAACAAGTAGGAAATATAATAAATAATATTATAGCTAAAAATATTTTTTTCCTATATGCCATAAATTTTCCTCCTATTTAATGTTGCAACTGTTAATATCATATAAACCAAATAAATGAAATAACAAATCTAATAAATATGGTAAAAATACTAATATAATAGCTATTCCAATTCTTTTAATGGTTCTTTTGATTGCTTTATCTCTTTCAGCAGTAGGATTTTTGGCAGCAAAAGTTTTCAAAAAATCAATTAATGATAAGGCAATGGCAATTGCTGGAGCTATAATTTTCATTAAATTAAAAATATCTTGTAATAATTTACCTAAATTATTTAATTCTCCAGTATTAATATCAACTAAAATTGCTTTACAAGTAAGCTCATTGCTTGAAATCAAAGTTGGATAGCTAGAAAAAGGATCATCAGTTCTTCCACCAGTTAATTCTTCGTCATCATCATCGTCATTATTATCATAATTAATATCATCTAATCTTTCTGAACTACCAGCCATTTCTACTAATACTTGAGCAATTTCTTTAGCTAATTCATCTTTTTTATTTATATAAACTTTTAAATGAGGTGTATAATCCATAAAAAAAGCTTCTAAATAATAAGTTGGAATACCTCTTGCTGATTGTAAATTATTAATAGCTGTTAAATCACCAAATAAATCAACATCTCTTACAACTTTTGAATCACTTGTACCAATAACTTTATCTACAGCATTAACTAGTTTTCGACCATTAGTAGAATAAGGTTCAGTAACTGAATCTAACATAACTGCACTATAAGTTGCAGTACCATCGTAAGCATTAAAATGAAGTTCAAAAGCAAATAAATATTTATCAGCTCCAATACGATCAATTTTTTCATATAATGTTGAACTATAATTACCTATGGTTCCTTGTCTAAAGCCACAACATCCATCACCATTAGGATTACAATTTCCATTATAACCAGTAGTAAAATAAGAATCCCCTACTGTTTCATTTGATATTTCATAAGGAATATTAGCTTGTTTTAAATAACCAGCTATTTTATCAATCATAATTCTAGCCTCAAGATTTTCATAATAAGTTTTACCATCAACACTATTACTAGCATGGTTACATTCATCCCAACCATTTTTAGTATAACCTGAACCGTGAGCAGCTTCTAATAAAATTCTTGCATCATCATCATCAGCCGTTGAAGTATTAACAGCAAAAGCTAGTTTTATTCCACTAAAAAAAGAAAGATAACTTAAAACAAACATAAAACAAACTATTTTAATTATTTTTTGAAAAACTTGATTTTGCACTTGCCTCACTCCTAACGGCATTCACTAACATTCAAAACACACGATACACATTCTTGATAACCAAGTTCATAATTTGTCCATTCATCAACTAAGGTAAAACCAAACTCTAAAATAGATGGAATAAAAAAGATTAATACGCCAATAACTATTCTTGATGCAATTCTTTTAACAGCACTAAAAACACTATCTTCTTTCCCCGCTGTAATTGCTTTAAATAAATCAACTGAAGCTAAAACAATAATAACTAAAGGTACAACAATTTTAATAACATTTATAACTTCTCCAATAATTCTTAAAACACCTTTTAAACCATTACAATAACTTTTAGTATAATTATCCGCAAATACTGGATTTATAAACATTATAGTGCCTAATATAATTAATAATATGATAATTTTTATTTTCTTCATAAACAACACCCTAACTAGAAAAAGTATACCATAAATAAATTAAAATGAAAACTATCGTTTTCATTTTAATTACATTCACTGACATTTAAAATACACTTTTGACATAGATTATAATCTGACTCAACTTGATCAAAACCATCAACTAAAGAGAATACAAAACTAATAATGGTTGGAACAAAGAAAATAGCAACTCCACCTATTAATCTAAATATAAATGATTTTAATGATTTGGTTATTTCACCATCTTTTCCTCCAGTAACAGCTTTAAATAAGTCGATTATACCAAATACAATTAATAATAGAGGAATAATAATTTTAACAATTAATAAAATGTAACCTAAAAATTTTAGAGGAGACTTTAATTTAACACATGGACTTTTATCACCCAAGCTTGAAGTTTGTCCACTATTAGTGAAAGTCAAACCTGAATCAAAAGTATATTCTGTACCATCAACAGTTATAGTATTATCATTAGATGTTACACTATCAGCCGAAATAGTATTGCAGTTACCATCTTGACAATAATAATAATTTCTTCCACCATCTATTCTTGTATATGTATTTGCTGCATTAACATTTTTAATACTAATAAAACAAATAAAAATGGTTAATAATAATAAATATTTTTTCATTTTAATTCATACCTCCTATTTTACAAGAATCACTACTACAAGAATTAACATCACAATTCCCTGAATCTAAAAGACATTGTGTACAACAACACCACGAATTACTATAGTTTGACCATTCATTAACCCATTCAAGCACAAATTGAATTATTCCTGGAATAAAGAAAATAAAGACGCCAGCAATAAATCTAACTCCTATCGATTTAGCTGCTACCATTATACGATCATCTTTTGAACTAGGTATAGCTTTAAATAAATCTATTATTCCAAGTACTATAATTAAAATTGGAACGGCTATTTTAATTACTGAAACTATTGTACCAATAAATTTTAAAGGTTTCCTTAAATTAGGTGATGCACAAACGCTTTCTAGATTTGTATCTTCAATTTCTCCCCAATTAGTAACTTTATTAGCCGTTTTAATAACTGAAATATTTGAATTAATCATTTGGATGCTGACTGTTTCTTCAGCTTTAATAATAGGAATGAAAAAGAAAAAACTAATTAATAATAATATTTTTTTCATAACACTCTCCATATCAATTATAACATAAAAACTTTTTTTTGAGCATATAGTTGTAATTCTTTACAATCTTTTTACAAATTTATAACTAATGTTCCATATTTGCCTTTTAAATATGAATATAAATAAGTATAATAATCTTTACTTATTCTAACACAACCACCACTATGTGGATAACCTAGTTGACCACCTATATGAATAGCTCGTCCTGTAACTTCAGGAGCATGCATAGTTCCTTCAGGATTTTTTTGATTTATTGGGTGAGAACTAAATAAGGTAAAACCGTTACCATAAATGGCGCCTATCCAATAGTCATGACGATAACTGTTATTTAGATTATCTTTTCCAGTTGATACTCTGCCTTTTTTTAAAGCTTTCCAAACTCCATTAGAATTTTTTTGCATTAAGGTTATAGTTTGCTTTGCTGATGAAACAAAAACAAGGTAATTGGTGGCACTTAAACCCAATTTTTTATACATATGTTTTGGAGTCAAAGTATAAGGACTTGAACCTTCATAATATAAAAGGCTAGCTGATGGACAATATGTATACTTGTCGGTATGTTGTTTATAAAAATCGGAATGACATAATTCTTCTGCTAAATTTATATATGTTTCTTTTTCTTCTTTAGTATAATCAGTTTGTTCAATTACCCATTGCCTATTTCCTAAATACTTGGCTCTTGTTATTACTTTTACTTTAACTTTAGCTGTAGCCCCATCTTTTGATGTTACAGTTATCGTAGCACTTCCTTTTTCTTTAGCACGAACTTCGCCATTTTTATTTACAGTTGCGACGTTAGTATTTGATGATTTCCATGTTAAATTTTTTACATTGGCATTTAATTTAGCATAATTAACATGGGAAACACTTAAAACTAACATATCTTTATCTAATTTGATATTTGTTGTTGTTCTTTTTGATACTTTTTCAGAAGATTTTCCAGTATAATTAGTAAAAGTGCTACTTCCACTAGCACTTCCCGTTCCTGTTATTGTTCCACTTGAATTTCCACTTGTTACATTTCCAGCACCTTGATAATAATTTTGACTTTCTACTGAGCCTTGTCCTGATGATACTATAGTTTCATTTCCAGCTTCCGTATTTACTACACACGATTCACTATTGGTAGCATCTAATATACAACCTACACAATTTTTAAAATTTTCTGGTACATTTAATGTTCCATCTGTTAATTCATCTTTATCATTTGCTATGTTATAAGCAACATTATAGATAGTTATTAATATTGTAGGTATTAAAAATATTACCATTCCAATTACTACTCTTTTTACAATATTTGTGGCTTGTTTTTTTGCCTCATCAACTTTTCCAGATATTACAATTTTAGCTAAATCGACAAAGCCTAATATTATTATTATAGCTGGAACAATTATTTTAGCAATTGCTAACAAGATTCCTAAAAATTTTAAAGTTCTTGATACATAAGGATTGATGCAAAAGGCTGTGATATCAATATTACAATTATCGTCTGCGCATAGTTTATCTGGATCCCAACTTCCAGCAATTGCTGCTCTTGCTTCAGCTAATTCTTTTATTTCTTTTTCAGTTAATACATCTGAACTACCATCACCATTTTGTCGTTCTGCTTCTTGTTGTTGTAATTCATTTGCCGTCTTTATTTCATTATTATCAATAAATTTAAAAGTTATCTTTTTACCATATACTCCACATATTGCATAATAATTTTTATCAGCATTTGATACACCAAATATTCCTTGTTCAGTTGTTCCACTATCTTCTACTAAATTACTAGCTAAGACATATGCTGGATCATTTCCCCAAAAGATGTTTTTTAATGCTATTTCTCGATCACTAATTTTATATCTTGCATAACTGCCTCCATCAAAATTAAATTCAATATAGTAGCATTTATTTACTCCAGCATCATCCCAAAATTTATCTTCTTTTGCTGGCACAGTTACGGTTGTATTTTTACCTATTTTCTTAGGATTTCCAATTCTTCCTACTGTTTTATCATATTTTTCTTCATAGTTATCTCCTACTGGAGTATAACTTCCTTCTTTAGTAATATTGCTTCCTATTCCTTTTTGATTTGTAGCTATATTATACATTACTTTTTTGGAAGATTTAAATCCATTATAATCGCTTTTACTTACTAAATCACTTTTTAAATATATTTTACTATCACTCTTTTTATATGCTTGGAATTTTATGGTATAATCAAAATTATTTTCATCACATTTATCAGCACTTTTGCAACCAAATAATGTAGCATATGATTTATATAATTTTTTATTTGCAAATGTTTTTGGTATTCCAGATATGGTATCTTTTAATAATTGATTTTTAGTCGTGTCACCTATTTCTATTTCTATTGTATAATTATCTTTATTTTTACTTGAATTAGTTACAGTCCAATCATTATACATTATTGCTTCTTTAATAAAATCATTCATATATGTTGCAGATTGTTTTGCACTATAAGCTTTTATTTTTGTTGGAATACTTATCATTATCATTATTAATATTAAATACTTTATTTTTTTCATTTTCTCACCGCCTTTGGCAAATTTGTTATTCTTTCAATAAATATATTATAAGCTAAATATCTTTTAGCATCAAGTTTTATTTTTTAAAAATAAAGAACTCTTGTTCCATATTTGCCTTTTAAATGTTCATATAAATAGTCTCTAAAAGAAGATGTTATTCGACCACAGCCATTACTATGAGGATAGCCTAAACCAGAACCAACGTGAATTGCTCGTCCAGCAGCCCAAGCATCACACATACTACGTACAGGATTACAGTGACTTCCAGCATTTTTGCTAAATTGTTGAAAAGTTATTCCTAAACCACCTTCAATATACATAGCTCCTATCCAAAAATCATGTCTAAAATGATTATGATAAGGTCCACCCCAAGTTTTACCAGTAGATGTCTTTCCTTTTTTTAATACCTTCCATTTACCACTTGAATTTTTTTGAAGTAAAGTCATAGTTTGTTTGGCTGATGAAACAAATACTACATAATTAGTCGCACTTAAACCTAATTTTTTATTCATATATTTTTTGGTTAAAGCATACATATTAGTTCCATTATAGTAAGCTAAAGTTTCAGCTGGACAAAAAGTATAGTTTGTAGGATTTTGTTTATAAAAGTTAGAATGGCATAATTCATCAGCTAAATTTATATATGATTCTTTTTCTTGCTTAGTATAATCATCTTTATCAATTACCCATTTTTTATTACCTAAATATTTAGCTCGTTTTATGACTTTAACTTTTATTTTGGCTGTTGAACCATCACCAGCTGTTGCAGTTATTGTAGCACTTCCGCCCTTTTTAGCTCTTACTTCACCATTTTTATTTACTGTTGCTATTTTGGTATTTGATGATTTCCAAGTTAAGCCTTTTACATTGGTATTTATCTTAGCATAATTAACATAGTCCTTACTTAAAACTAATATTTCTTTATCAAATTTTATCGTGGTATTTCCTCTTGTACTTACAGATGAACTTTCTTCATATCCTGATTCTGGTACTCCTGAATATTGAGTAAATGTTCCACTTCCAAAACGACCATTTTGTTTTCCTGAGTCTTGATAATATTCTCTCATTTCCTCATATGTTTCACCTATTAATGAAGTATCTATTATGCAAGATTCATTATTGGTAGCATCAAATAAACAACCGACACAGTTTTTAAAATTCTCAGGTACATTTAATGTTCCATTTGCTACTTCATCTTTATCATTAGCTATGTTATAAGCTACATTATAGATAGTTATGATGATAGTTGGTGAAATAAATATAATTATTCCGTTTATTAATCTTTTTACAATATTTATAGTTTGACTTTTTGCTTCTCCTGCTTTTCCGGATATGACAATTTTAATTAAATCAAAAATTTTAGAGTTCTTGGTTATATCAATATTACAATTTTCATTATCTTCACCACATAAAGTTTCAAAATTACTATTATCATCTTAATATATTATATTTTCTTCTATAAAACTATTCATAAATGTTAAGGTATCATTTGCTTGAACTTTAATTGGAAAACTTAACAATGACATTATTAATATTAGATATTTTATTTTTTTCATATTTAAACTCTTAATATTTATCTTTTCCTAAAATTTTTAAAATTATTTTATAAATTTCTTCCTTTCCTTTTTTAGTTGTTGATGAAAATTGAATAAAAGATTTATCTGTTAATTTAAAAGTTTCAGTTATAATTTTGTCTTGAGCTGCTCTTGAAGATGCTCCAACTTTATCATATTTGGTTGCAATAATTGTCGTATCTAAATTATAGTATTTTAAATAATCATACATTAATACATCATCATCACTTGGCTTATGCCGATAATCAATAAGTAAGAAAACGTGACTTAAATTTCCTCTACTTTTAATGTATTCTTCAATCATTAAACCCATTTTACGATTTTTTTCTTTAGAAACATTAGCATAGCCATAACCTGGTACATCTATTAAATAAAATTCATCATTTATTAAATAAAAGTTTAAAGTTTGCGTTTTACCTGGTTTACTAGATGTTCTAGCATAATTTTTCCGACCAATTAAAGCATTAATAAAACTTGATTTACCAACATTACTTCTACCAACTAATAAAAATTCTGGTTTATTAGTATTAGGATATTGACTTTGTCTAACTGCTACTTTTTGTAATTCAACAGAATCTATTTTCATTTTAATCACTACTTTCTACAATTTCTTCTTCTACATCATCTATTTCATAATCTACTATTACATCATCTATATATATTTTTATATAATCACCAGATATTACTTTATCTGAATTTTCATTTTCTAAGGGAATATCAATAGTATCAGTAACACTTTCATTAAAATCTAATAAATATATTTTTTCAGCATATATTGGTATATCTTGATTATAAAACACTACATTAGCTGATACTTCATCAATATCAAGTTGATTAGTACTTTTTAAAGTTACATCGACCGTTAAATCATCAAAGACTTCATAAGATGTTATTAAATTATCTCTTATTCCTTTTTTGAAAAAATCATATTTTTCATCTAAATAATCTACAGTAATATCGATACTTTTTAATGGCTCTTCTTCACCATCAATGTCTAATAATAATACTGTATTTTCTTTAGGTTTTAAATAATAGCCTTTTACTTCTTCTTCATTAACATTATCTTTATAATTTAAATTAACATTGGCTACTACATTTTTTTCTTCCCCACTATTATTTACAACATTAATTAAAACTTCTTTATTATTATAAGATAAATAGGCACTTGCTTCTAAATTGTCAGCACTACTTACATTAATAATTGTTTGTTGGTCTTTTTTTCCACATCCTACTGCACAAGACATCATTAATATAACTATTATTAATTTTTTCACTCTTCATCCTCTACTTCCATATCTTCATCATCTAATGCCATTTCTTCATATGTAACGTTTAATTTCATTAATTTTGGTATAGCTTCATTATTGAATTCAACAGTATAAAATTTATTTTCCAATCCTTCTATTTCTTTTTCTTCTTCACTCATATTGACGCGATACTTAAATTCACTTTTATTATTCGTTGAATTATAGTTTTCTAAAGTAATATTAGGAATAGTTAGTTCTTCATTTTGTTTAAAACAGTAAGCTTTTAAAAACCAAGCATAACCATCATTTTTCATTTTAAATTCCCATTTTATTTTATCTTTGCCAAAATATAAATTTAACATTTTTAAAAAATAATTTTTTTCAATACATACATCTTTTTTATTTTGGGTTAAAAACCAATATGTTAAGTATATTATCCTTGTATCATCTAAAGTTGTCAAGTCCACAGTTTCATCATAGTATGAAGGATCTAGAAAGAAATAACTTGCAACTAATGAATTAGAAAAATCTTTTAAATCTATTTTTTCTAGATTATCTATTGGATAAAATTCTCTATTTACTTTTTCAATTAGGTCTTTACTATTTTTTACATAAGTATATTTAAAAAAGCTAAAATGAATTGTTGATAGTAAAATGGCAATTAATGTAATTACTACAGCACTTACAGACCCTATTATTAATCTTTTCCTAGTTATAAATTTCATATTCTTTCCTCCTTAAAAATAAATAACTCTTGTTCCATATTTGCCTTTTAAATGTTCATATAAATAGTCTCTAAAAGAAGATGTTATTCGACCACAGCCATTACTATGAGGATAGCCTAAACCAGAACCAACGTGAATTGCTCGTCCAGCAGCCCAAGCATCACACATACTACGTACAGGATTACAGTGACTTCCAGCATTTTTGCTAAATTGTTGAAAAGTTATTCCTAAACCACCTTCAATATACATAGCTCCTATCCAAAAATCATGTCTAAAATGATTATGATAAGGTCCACCCCAAGTTTTACCAGTAGATGTCTTTCCTTTTTTTAATACCTTCCATTTACCACTTGAATTTTTTTGAAGTAAAGTCATAGTTTGTTTGGCTGATGAAACAAATACTACATAATTAGTCGCACTTAAACCTAATTTTTTATTCATATATTTTTTGGTTAAAGCATACATATTAGTTCCATTATAGTAAGCTAAAGTTTCAGCTGGACAAAAAGTATAGTTTGTAGGATTTTGTTTATAAAAGTTAGAATGGCATAATTCATCAGCTAAATTTATATATGATTCTTTTTCTTGCTTAGTATAATCATCTTTATCAATTACCCATTTTTTATTACCTAAATATTTAGCTCGTTTTATGACTTTAACTTTTATTTTGGCTGTTGAACCATCACCAGCTGTTGCAGTTATTGTAGCACTTCCGCCCTTTTTAGCTCTTACTTCTCCATTTTTATTTACTGTCGCTACTTTAGTATTTGATGATTTCCAAGTTAAGCCTTTTACATTAGCATTTATCTTAGCATAATTAACATAGTCTTTACTTAAAACTAATATTTCTTTATCAAATTTTATCGTGGTATCTCCTCTTGTACTTACAGATGAACTTTCTTCATATCCTGATTCTGGTACTCCTGAATATTGAGTAAATGTTCCGCTTCCAAAACGACCATTTTGATTTCCTGAGCCTTGATAATACTCTCTCATTTCTTCATATGTTTCACCTATTAATGAAGTATCTATTATACAAGATTCTTTATTGGTGGCATCAAATAAACAACCAACACAGTTTTTAAAATTCTCAGGTACATTTAACGTTCCGTTTGCTACTTCATCTTTATCATTAGCTATGTTATAAGCTATATTATAGATAGTTATGATGATAGTTGGTGAAATAAATATAATTATTCCATTTATTAATCTTTTTACAATATTTATAGTTTGTGTTTTTGCTTCTCCTACTTTTCCAGATATGACAATTTTAATTAAATCAACAAAACCTAATATTATTATTATGGCTGGTACTAATATTTTAGCTACTGTTAATATTATTCCAATAAATTTTAGAGTTCTTGAAACATACGGACTAAGACAAAACTCGGTTATATCAATATTACAATTTTCATTGTCTTCACCACATAGTGAGTCAGGATTCCATTCTCCAGCAATTGCTGCTTTGGCTTCTGCTATTTCTTCATTAGTTGCGGTTTCATAACTTCCTTCACCATTTTGATTTTCAATTATTTCTTGTTTAGGGTAATTGGTATCACTTACGGTCAAAGGTTTATCATCGTAATAACTAAAGTTATATGTTACATCATATTGATTACAAATTGCATATTTATTTTCATTTGATATGGCATATACACCATCAATGGCATCGTCCTCCATAATGTTTTGATTTAAGGTAGAAGTAGCATCACTAGCATAAAAAATACTTCGACCTAAAGAATGATCCTCTACATTATCAACATTTGATGTTATTTTATATCTTACTGTACTTTTTGAATTAGTATATTTAAAAGTTAGATAATAACACATATTATTATCCCAAAATTGATCATTTTTATTAGGAACTATAACATTAGTATTATCACCTATTTCTCTAGGATTTGCTATACTTCCAACAGGATTGGTGTTTGAAATAACAGTGGTATCATTTTTAAAAGTAAATGTTCCGTTTTTATTATATGTTTTTTTACCTAATCCCAAAACAACACCGCTTAGCCAACCTTTATTTTTGGTTTCTATATCATAATAAATATTAGCTGAACTTCTAAAAGAATCCAAGTTATAATTTGTTACATAAGATGCATATAGATAAGGATCGTTTTCATCAATTTTTAAATCAAAAGTAATGGAAGATGAAAAATTAGATTCCCAATTATTATCATTACATTTATCTTTAGTACTACATCCATACATATATAATTTACTACTTGAAAAATTTTCCATTAATTTTACTATATTATTATCATTAATTGGTATTTTTATTTCCATTGATGTATCTTTACTACTTACTTGCCATTTATTTTTTTTGAAGGAATTTTCAATAATAGTGTTTATTTTATTAGCATTTTCTTGTTCGGTAGCTGCTTTAACATTTGATATATTAAATAACAATAAAATAACAAAAATTAAAAGATATTTATATTTTTTAACTTTATTCATTATTTTCACCTTTTAATAATTTTAACATTAAGTAAAAAAAAAAGAAAGAACTTTTGGTGAAATTACTCAATGCCTAAGATCCACGGATTTTCTTTTGTTCCCTCTCCGTTTAAAACTATGACATTCGATGTCAGATATACCGAAGGACGCACGCCGCCCGCAATGATGGCATCGACATTGTTCACACCACCATCACCATACACACTAAACACAAAGTAAGCATATCCGGAAGGAGAAGCAGGGGCAATTGTCCAATCATAATTTGCTGCTATTAACCAATCATTTCCATAGCAATCTGGATGATCAGTTTCTTCTGGAAAATATTCTTCCGCACCAGCATTAGTCCAAAAATATAAATTTTGATTTAAGCATTTGCTTCTAGTATCTTCATTTCCTCCACTTGTGGCATATCCATAATCACTTGGATACATTAAACCTACTTTTCCTCTCCAAGTATATGTTCTTCCTACATCATCATTGCAATATGTTCCACCTTGATTTTCACATAATTGTTTTCCATTATTTTTACTTCTTTCATATTCATACATCTTTATTGTTGGTATATCATAATAAT
>CANQZH010000004.1 GCA_947628245.1 uncultured Bacilli bacterium
TTAATTAAAAGAGAGCCATTTTTTATAAAGCTCTCGTTTTAGTATGACTTAGTCTGAATAGTTACTTTTTAGTTAATTGTTTTTTTAATAATTAGTTTAATTTTTGTTTATTTTTATAAATGTTGATAGTTATTAACATCAAAATGTGTTGTTTTTCTTTTAAAATAGAGTTATTTTAATAATTATTAACTTATTAACTTTGGTGTGGATAAAGTTATCTACTATTAACATTTGGTTTATAAATAAATTTGTTGATAGAGTTGATAAGTTGATTTTTTATAGATTTATAGGTCTTTTTTTGGTGGATAACTTGTGAATAAATTGTGAATTTAAAGTTGATTGTAAAAATATGCTTTCTTAATTATTTAAAATGAGTTAGAATATTGGTAATTAAAAATTTAATGGCAGTGGGGTGGTTAAATGACGGATCAAAATCTTTGGCAACAATTTCTAGATAAGATTTACAATGAAGTCAATTCCGCCTCTTTTCACGCTTGGTTTAGTGATTTAAAACTAATATCGATAAGTAATGATAAGATTGTAATTCAAGTGCCAATGGAAATTCATAAACGAATATTAAATGAGAATTATTATTCTTTAATTGATGATACTTTTTTCAAGTTAACAAATATTAATTATAGTTTTGAGTTTGTGTTAAAAGATGAATTAGATATTAGTCCGGAAGAAGTTATTAGTGAACAAAGTGTTGATAACTCACAAATTATAGAAGAAGAATGGCAAAGTAATTTAAATCCTAATTTAAATTTTGATAATTATGTAGTTGGTGATTCTAATCGACTGGCTAAAGTTGCGGGTATGGCGGTTGCTGAACAACCGGGAAAAATTCATAATCCATTATTTATATATGGTAAAAGTGGGTTAGGTAAAACCCATTTAATGCACGCGATTGGTAATTATATTGTGGCTAATTCTAAAAAGAAAGTTTTATATACGACTAGTGATTGGTTTAAGGATGATTATGTTAATATTACTAATAATTCAGGAAAAGATAGTAATGTTGATGTGGTATCGGATTTTAAACGGAAGTATCGGGATATAGATGTTCTTATAATAGATGATATTCAATATTTAGTGGGGGCTGAAAAGACTCAACAAGAATTTTTCCATACTTTTAATGCTTTACATCAAGCTAATAAGCAAATAATTATTAGTTCGGATCGAAGTCCTGATGATTTGAAGTTATTAGAAGAAAGACTAAGAAGTCGATTTATGTGGGGACTTCCAGTAGATATTTATCCACCTGACTTTGAATTAAGGTGTAAAATTTTAAGAGCTAAGTTGAAAAATATGACAATTTCAACTAAAATTGATGAGAATGTTATTGAATATATTGCGAATAATTGTCAAAATGATGTAAGATATTTGGAAGGAACATTAAATAGGTTGATGACTTATACGGCAATGATTGTTCCTGATAAGATTGATTTGAATTTTGCAATTGAAGCATTAGGTGATTTTTTTAATCAAAATATTTATACTAACAGTAGTATTGAGGGAATTCAAAAAGCTGTGGCAACTTATTTTAAGATAACGGTTGAAGATTTAAAGGGTAAAAGAAAGAGTGCTAATATTGCTTATCCAAGGATGATTGGAATGTATTTGGCTAAGACTTTGACTGATGAAAACTTTAATCGGATAGGTTTAGAATTTGGAGGTAGAGATCATTCTACAGTTATTCACGCTTGTAATCGAATTGAAAAGGATTTAAAGGATAATTTAAATTTAGGAAAACAGTTAAAGGAAATTCAAAATATTATGTAGTGTTGATAATTTTTCTAGATTGTGAATAGTTATATACTTGCTCAAGCTTTTAGTTATGGACAATTTTCTAGTTATCCACTTAATTCACTGTTATAATATAAATAATAATATTAATTAATAATAAGAAAGAGGGAAGAAAAATGAAATTTACGATTGAAAAAGGAATATTATTAGAAAATTTAACAAATGTTATAAAAGGGGTTTCAACTAAAAATGTTATTCCAGTTTTAAATGGAATTAAATTTGAATTGAATAATGATGGTTTAACGCTTTTAGCTAGTGATAGTGAACTTACGGTTGAGACTTTTATTGATCGAGCTTTAATTACTAATATTGAAAATAATGGAGTTGCTATTATTAGTAGTAAATATATTTTAGATATTATTAGGAAGATGCCTAGTGAGATTGTTAATTTTGAAATGGTGGATAACTTAAATATTAAGATTTATTCTGATTCTAATGTTTATAATTTGAATTGTTTAGATCCTAATGATTATCCAAGTATTAAGTTAAGTGTTCATAAAGATCCAATTATTATTAAAGGTAATATGTTAAAGGAAATTATTAATCAAACTTCTTTTGCTATTTCTAATCAAGAACTTAGACCAATTTTAACAGGACTTAATTTGAAGATTACTGGTGATTTATTGGAGTGTATTGCTACTGATTCTTATCGCTTAGCTAAGAAAAATATTAAGTTGGATAATCCTATTGTGGAGGATATTAATATTGTTATTCCGGGAAAAAATGTTATTGAGTTGGAAAAAATTTTAACTGATGACGATGATGTGTTTATTCATATTTTTAATAATCGGGTTTTATTTCAATATAAGAATATTAAGTTTCAATCTAATTTGCTTTCAGGTACTTATCCTAATACAACTAATTTAATTCCAACTGAGTTTGAGATTTTAGTACAAATTAATAAAAATGATTTTGGAGGAGCTGTAGATCGTGCTGCTTTGTTAACTCAAGGTAAAGATAAGAATATTATTAAAATGAAGATTGAACATAAGCAAATGGTTATTAATTCAACGGCTTCTGAAATTGGGCGAACTGAGGAAACTTTGATGGTAGATACTGATGAAAAATCCAATATTGATATTTCCTTTTCAGCTAAATTTATGTTGGAGGCGTTGAAAACTATTGATGGTGATGATGTTTTAATCTTATTAAATGATGATGTGAAACCGATTATTGTTAAGTCTTTGACTGATGAATCTTTAATTCAATTGATTTTACCTATAAAAACTTATTAATTTTTTGCTAATAAGTTTTTTTTCGACATTTTTTTGACTTTTAAGGTGTTATAGTAGTTAAAAAAATTTAGTTTGGGGGATTAATATGGAACGTTATGAAGTAAATGATGAGACTTTAGCTATTGTAGCTTGTAATGAAAAGTTATCAAGAGTTTATGAGGATGATAAGTCGTTTTTGGTAAAAAATAATACTAATAAAATTATGGAGAATAGTTGTGAATATTTTGGGAGTAGTTTAGATGGAAGGCGAAAAGGAACTGAGGCAATGATTGGGATTAATTATAAAGCTCCTATTATTGTTGAGGAAAGTAATAATTTAATTTTTTTTCCGACTTCTTCTATTAGAAATAATGATAATTCTTGGATTAGTTTAAATCATTTTAAGAAATGTTATAAAAGTGGTAAAGAGGTTATTGTGGAGTTTGATAATCAAGTAAAAATTAAATTGCCTGTTTCGGTGGGAATTTTAAATAATCAAGTTTTAAGGTCTTCGCGTTTGGATAGTAAATTAAGGAGTAGAAAAGGTAAAAAAACATTTTAAAAGAGATTATTTTGTGATATAATGTAAATAGGTATAGGAGTATTAGAATACCTATTATTTTTCTATAAAACAAAATTAAGGGGCAATTTTATGCAATTACAATCTTTGAAGTTACTTCATTTTCGAAATTATGATCATTTAGAAGTAGAATTTAATCCTACAATAAATATTATTTATGGAAAAAATGGTTCAGGTAAAACTAATTTGGTAGAAGCTATATATGTTTTAGCTGTGACAAGAAGTTTTAGAAATGTTAATGAAAAGGTTTTAATTCAAAATGGGGGAACTTTAAGTAAAATTGAAGGTAATATTTTAAAAGATGATGTTTATCCTACTAATTATCGGATTTATTTGGAGAAAGATGGTAAAAAAGTAAAGATAAATAAAAATAAAGTGATAAGATTAAGTGATTATATTACTAAGATTCCAATTGTTTTGTTTAGTCCTGATGATTTAAAGTTTTTGAAAGATACTCCAAGTACCCGGAGAAGGCAGCTTAATATTTCAATTTCACAGTATAGTCTTTCTTATTTGAAAAATCTAAGTAATTATAATAAGTTATTGAAGCAAAGAAATGCTTATTTGAAAAAGTTAATTGTTAATGCTAATCAATCTTTTGAGTATTTGAATGTTTTAACGGATAAATTGATTAGTTATGGAATGATGGTTTTTGAAGAAAGAAGGCATTTTATTGATAAGATAAATACTTATTTAGGTAAATTTTATGAGGATATTACTGGCTTAGGTGGTTTAAAGATTGTTTATCAATCAGATTATGAAGACAAAAATAAGGAAAAGTTATTAAAAAGTTATCAACATTTATTAAAGAAAGATTTGGCTTTTGGAAAAACTAATTTAGGAATTCATACTGATGATTTACATTTTATTTTAGGTGAGAAAGATTTAAAAGATTATGGTAGTGAAGGACAACAAAAGAATGCTGTGATAGCTTATAAGCTTAGTGAATTGGAATTACTTAAGGATGTTTTAGGATATTTTCCTATTTTGATTTTAGATGATGTATTTAGTGAATTGGATAGGGAAAAGATTGAAAATATATTTAAGATATTAAAAAAAGATGTTCAAACTTTTATTACTACTACTGATTTAGATGTTTTAAGATGGTTTAGTTTGGATGAGTATAAGTGTTTTGAAATAGTGAATGGGAAAGTTGAAAAGGAGAGTAATCATGAAAGAAAGTAATGCACATTATAATGATAATGATATTCAGGTTTTGGAAGGTTTAGAAGCTGTTAGAAAAAGACCAGGAATGTATATTGGTAATACTAATGAAGCTGGATTACATCATTTAGTATGGGAAATTGTTGATAATGCTGTTGATGAGGCTTTAGCTGGATATTGTGATGATATTGAAGTTGAGATTGGTAAGGGTAATGTTATCACAGTTAAAGATGATGGAAGAGGTATGCCGACAGGAACTAATGCTAAAACTGGTTTATCAACTATTGAAACGATTTTTACGGTTTTACACGCCGGAGGAAAATTTGGTGGAGGCGGATATAAGGTTTCTGGTGGATTACACGGTGTTGGAGCTTCGGTTGTTAATGCTTTATCTGATTGGTTAGAGGTTAGAGTTTATCGTGAAGGTAAGGTTTATTATCAAAGATTTGAAAATGGTGGACATCCAGTTGAGGCTTTAAAAGTAATTGATGAGTGTAGTGTGGATAGGACAGGAACAACTGTTAGTTTTCACGCTGATCCTACAATGTTTGAAACTACTATTTATAATTGGGATATTTTATATAAAAGATTACAAGAAATGGCTTTTTTAAATAAAGGAGTTAGAATTACTTTAATTGATCAAAGAGAAGATGAAAAGAAGGCTATTTTCCATTATAATGGAGGAATTATTGAGTATGTTCAAATGCTTAATAGAAATAAACAGGTTTTATTTGATGATATTGTTTATGTTGAGGGTCGTGAGGATGATATAGCTATTGAAGTGGCTATGCAATATAATGATTCTTATAATCCAGCTATTTATTCTTTTGCTAATAATATTTATACACCTGAGGGTGGAACTCACGAGGAAGGAGTAAAGCAGGCTTTAACAAGGGTTATTAACAATTATGCGAAGAATGCTAAGTTATTAAAGGATAATGATGATAGTTTAACTGGTGATGATGTTCGTGAAGGTATTGCAATGATTATTTCTTGTAAACATCCTAATCCTCAGTTTGAAGGGCAAACTAAAACAAAGTTAGGTAATAGTGAAGTTAAGAAGATTGCTAATGATGTTTTTGCTAATGGCTTTGAAAGATTTTTAATGGAAAATCCGGATGCCGCTAAGGCTATTGTTGATAAATGTATGACGGCTTCTAGAGCTAGGTTAGCTGCTAAGAAAGCTCGAGAGTTAACTAGAAGAAAAACGGCTTTAGATGGTTTTAATACGATTGGTAAGTTAGCTGATTGTACGAGTAAAGATGCTAGTATTTCTGAGATTTTTATTGTCGAGGGTGATAGTGCAGGTGGTTCAGCTAAAGATGCGAGAATTCCTAAGACTCAAGCTATTTTGCCTTTACGTGGTAAGATTTTAAATGTTGAAAAAGCAAGGTTAGATCGAGCTTTAGGTAATGAAGAGATTAGAACAATTATTACGGCATTTGGTACGGGTATTGGTGATGAGTTCGATTTAAGTAAATTACGTTATAATAAGATTGTAATTATGACTGATGCTGATGTTGATGGTGATCATATTCGAATTTTGTTATTAACTTTATTTTATCGGTTTTTTAGACCAATTGTAGAAGCTGGACACGTTTATGCAGCTCAGCCACCTTTATATAAGGTTGTTTATGGTAAGACTATTAAGTATGTTCAAAGTGATGAAGAGTTGGCTGAATATAGGGCTACTTTACCAGCTAGTGCTAAGCCTTTAGTTCAAAGATTTAAAGGTTTAGGGGAGATGGATGCTATTGATTTAAGAGAAACTACTATGCATATTGAAAATAGGGTTTTAAAAAGGATTACGGTTGATGATGCAATGGCTGCTGATAAGGTATTTTCTGATTTAATGGGTGATGAGGTTGCACCTCGTAAAGAATATATTGAACAGTTTGGTCAATTAGCTCAAAATATTGATGCTTAGGGGAGGTTAACTTATGGATAAAATTATTGAAAATAATATAGTAACGGAAGTTAAGGATAGTTTTTTAAATTATTCTATGAGTGTTATTGTTGCTAGAGCTTTGCCTGATTTAAGGGATGGTTTGAAGCCAGTTCATCGACGGATTTTATATTCAATGTATGATGCTGGTTATACACCTGATAAACCACATCGTAAGAGTGCGAGAATTGTGGGGGATGTAATGGGAAAATATCATCCTCACGGTGATTCATCAATTTATGAGGCAATGGTAAGAATGGCTCAACCATTTAGTTTTAGACATATGTTGGTTGATGGTCACGGGAATTTTGGTAATTTAGATGGTGATGGAGCAGCAGCAATGCGTTATACAGAAGCTAGATTGTCTAAAATTTCTTTGGAAATGGTAAGAGATATTAATAAAAATACGGTTGATTTTGAACCGAATTTTGATGAAACTGAGCAAGAACCTAAAATTTTACCTAGTCGTTTTCCAAATATTTTGGTTAATGGAACGATGGGTATTGCTGTAGGAATGGCTACTAATATTCCACCTCATAATTTAGGGGAAGTTATTGATGGGTGTGTAGCATATATTGATAATCCGGATATTGATACAGCTGGTTTAATGGAATATATTAAGGGTCCTGATTTTCCAACTGGAGCAACTATTTTAGGTAATTCAGGTATTAAAAAAGCTTATGAGACTGGTAGAGGGACTATTACTATTCGAGGTAAGGTAGAAATTGATGAGAATAATGGTAAATCAAGAATAATTGTTACAGAGTTGCCTTATCAAGTTAATAAAGCTGAATTTCAATCAAGAATTGGTCAGTTGGTTCGAGATAAAATTATTGATGGTATTTCCGATTTACACGAGGAATCAAATTTGGAAAATCCGGTTAGGGTAGTTATTTATTTAAAAAGAGAAGCTAATGCTAATGTTGTGTTAAATAATTTGTATAAGCATACTCAATTGCAAACTACTTATGGAATTAATTTTTTGATGCTTGATCATCAAAAACCAGTGGTTTTACCTTTAAAGGATATTATAAGTAAATATATTGATTATCAAAAGGAAATTATTATTCGAAGAACTCAGTTTGATTTGAAAAAAGCTGAAGATCGGGTTCACATTTTGGAAGGTTTTAAGATAGCTTTAGATCATATTGATGAGGTTATCAAGATTATTAGAAATAGTGAAACTGATGTAATAGCTAAGGAAACTTTAATTGCTAGATTTGCTTTGGATGAAATTCAGGCTGAAGCTATTTTGGAAATGAGACTTAGAAGATTAACTGGTTTGGAACGTGAAAAAATAGAGAATGAATTAGCTGAATTGTTAAAGGAAATTGAGCGTTTAAGAGAAATTTTGGCTAGTGAAGAAAAAGTGTTAGCTATAATTAAGGAAGAATTAATTGAAATTAAACGTAAATATGCTGATGAACGTCGTACTAATATTGATATGACAGCTATTGAATTTATTGAGGATGAATCATTAATTCCTGAAGAAAATGTTATGGTTGCTTTAACTAATAAAGGTTATATTAAAAGGACGGTTGTTGATACGTTTAAATCTCAAAACCGTGGTGGTGTTGGTGTTAAAGGAATGGGTACTAATGAAGATGACTTTGTTGAACATTTAATTAACTTATCAACACACGATTATGTATTGTTTTTTACTAATCGTGGTAAGGTATATCGTTTAAAGGGTTATGAAATTCCTGAATTTAGCCGTCAATCAAAGGGTTTACCAGTTATTAACTTGTTACAAATTGATAAAGATGAATCTATTAATTCTTTGGTAACGATAAGTAAGGATGAATCTAATAAATATTTAATGTTTGTTACAAAGAAAGGTATTGTTAAGAAAACAAATATTTCTGAGTTTGACTCTATTAGAACTAATGGTAAGATTTGTATTTCACTTAGGGATAATGATGAATTAATAAGTGTAAGAAAAACATCAGGAAAAGATATGGTTTTATTAGGTTCTAATTCAGGTAGAATGGTTAAATTTAATGAAGAACAAATACGAGTAATGGGTAGAACAGCAAGTGGTGTTAGAGGTATTAATTTAGAGGGAGAATATAATTGTATTGGAGCTGAAGTTGCAACTGATGACGATAAAATATTGATTGTAACGGAGAAGGGTTATGGCAAGCAAACAAATGTTTGTGAGTATCGAACAACTAGTCGCGGTAGTAAAGGTGTTAAAGCTTTAAATATTACTGATAAAAATGGTCCTATTGCTTCATTTAAGTTAGTTACTGAAAATTCTGATGTTGTTATTATTACTAATACTGGTATGACTATTAGATTACCACTTGATCAAATTTCAACTTTGGGTCGGGTTACTCAAGGTGTTCGATTAATACATTTGAGAGAACAACAAAATGTTTCAACAATTAGTATTGTTGAACATCAAGTTAAAGAAGAAAGTGAAAATAGTGAAGAAGATATTACTGATTAGGTAATATCTTTTTATGTTTCACGTGAAACATTGGTTTAATTTTTTTTCTAATTTAAAAACTAATAATTTGTATTAAGAAAATTTATTTCTAATATTATGATGATCTTAATTTTATAAAATCTTTAGTTGAGATTATTTATTTTCTTATTAATAAAATAATTTTAAATTTTTATTAATATGTAAGTATATTTGATATAACACATAGCCTATTTTGTTACAATTTATAAATATTCATATATGTTGATTCATTAAATTTTAATAATTAATGTTTCACGTGAAACATTGTGGATAACTTAAATGTTTACTATGAGTAAACTTACATTTAAAATAAAATTATATTTTATTATGTTTTTTAAAAAATTAGTATTAAAAATATATGATAGTAAGAATTCAATAACAGTTTTTATAACGATTACTATGAAAAAGTAGTAAATAATTTTTAATTATATTGTTTATTTAATTAATTTATGCTGTTAATATTTTAAGATGTATAAAAAAATATTTTAATTAGTAATTTTAAAAATTATATAAGTTCTAATGTTTCACGTGAAACATTGGTTAAATATAATTAACATTTCTCCAATTAATAAATTCTATTATGAAAATTTATTTTAAAAAATATGATAACTAATCTTAATTTATAAAAATTTAATTTAAATGAATTGCTATGATTATAAATTTTGTATTAATATTTGGATGATGATTGATTGATTTATTAAATTACAAGATCAATGTTTCACGTGAAACATTGTGTGAATAACTCAAGCGTTTACTAAGAGTAAACTTATATTTAAAATTAAATTATATTTTGTTATGTTTTTTAATTAAAAATATATAATATACAGTAAGGGTTTTGATAAAGATTACTATAAAAGTATAGTAAATTATTTTTAACTATTATTGTTTATTTAATTAATTTCTATAGTTATTAAAATATATAAAAAACATTTTAAGTAATAATTTTAAAAATTATATACATTCTAATGTTTCACGTGAAACATTGGTATTTACAACAAATATTTTTTTTGCTATAATTTATTTGTGCAACAAATATGCTGTAAACTGGTCAGAATCGGAAGATAGCAGCCATATCGGTCTCTGTTTGTGTGCACTTTTTTTATGGGAGGATATTATGCAAGAAGATATTTTTGAAATATGTATAGAAGAAGCTCAAAAAGCTTATGACTGTGATGATGTACCAATAGGTGCAGTACTTATTAACAATAATGTCATTGTAGCTAAGGGTTTTAATAATCGTGAATCTTTACATAATGTTATGGGTCACGCTGAAATAAATGTTATTTTGGAAGCTTCTAAAAAATTAGGAAGATGGAATTTAAGTGATTGTGATCTATATGTTACTTTAAAACCTTGTTCAATGTGTTTAGAAGTAATTAAACAAGCTAGGATTAAAAATGTTTATTATTTATTAGACAAACCATTATATAAAAAAGAATATGATAAAACGGTTGTCACTAAAATAAATAACGTAAACGAACATACGTATGTTAAAATGTTGACTGATTTTTTTCAAAATAAACGTTAGATATGTTATAATGGTATTTGAAAGGACGTGAAACTGTGGATTATAAAGTTCTTTATCGTAAATATCGTCCAGATTGTTTTGAAAATATTGTTGGTCAAAATTATACAATATCTATGTTGAAAAATGCTGTTATTAACAATAAGTTATCTCACGCTTATTTATTTACAGGTCCAAGAGGAACTGGTAAGACTAGTACAGCTAAGGTTTTTGCTAAGACTATAAATTGTGAAAATAGAATAAATGGTGAAGCTTGTGGTAAATGTTCTTCTTGTTTAAATTTTGCTCATAGTTCAGATATAATTGAAATTGATGCTGCATCTAATAATGGTGTTGATGATATTCGTGAATTAATTAATAATGTAAAAATTGCTCCTACTTTTAGTAAATATAAAATATATATAATTGATGAAGTTCATATGATGACTCAAAGTGCTTTTAATGCTTTATTATTAACGTTAGAAGAACCTCCGGCTCACGCCATATTTATTATGGCTACTACTAATGTCGAAAGTGTTCCAATAACGATATTATCTAGATGTCAACGGTTTAATTTTAAAAAAATTGATTTTGAAACTATAAAAAATCAACTTATTAAAATTTGTGATAATGAAAAAATTAAAATAACTGATGAAGCTGTTAATGAGATAACCTATTTATCTGAGGGTGGATTAAGAGATGCTTTATCATTGCTTGATCAATTATCGTCTGAAAATGAAGAAATAACGTTGGATAACATTTTGGCAAATTATGGTTCAATTTCTTCTTTATTTATTAAAAATTTAATTGATAGTATTGAAAAAAATGATGCTGAAAAGATTATTCAAGCGATGAATGAATTAGAAAATAGTTCTAGTGATTATAAGGTTTTTATTAAAAAATTAGTTAATGAATTAATTAAAAAGGCTATTCAAATTAAACAAAATTTAGTTAAAACTTCTTTGTCTTATGAAAATATAAAAAATTTAATTTTGGATTTAAATGATTGTTTTAATAAAATTAGTATCCATATCAATCCTTATTCATTAATTCAAGTTATTTTATTACAATATGTTAATCAAAAAAATATAGAAACTAATTTAAAAGATAGCGATAATCTTAGTAATATAACTAATGATAAATCTAATAGTAAAGAAAAATCTAATGATAACAATAACTTAAACATAAATAAACTCGATGAAACTGTTCAAAATAATACTGAAGTATTATCATATACTGAAGAATTTAATGAATATTTAAATGAATTAAAAAGTGTTAGAATTAATAATTGTTTTGCTACAGCTCAAAAAAATATTTTAAATACATATCAGGAAAAATTAGAAAATAGTAAAGATTTAGGCAATCTTCAATCGTTATTAATTGATGCTAAAATTGTTGCAGCTGGTAGTGATATTGTTTTATTTGCAACTTCATTAGCAAGTACAGCTGATTTAATTAATCATCATATGGAACAAATTGAAGAGCATTTATCTACTGTTTTAGGCGTTAATGATTTAAAAATTATTGCAGTAAGTAATGAAGAATGGTTAAAAAATAAACAAGAATATATTCAAAATTTAAAAAATGGTGTAAAATATGAAGTAATTGATGAATCAGGCATTCAAGAATTAAAACCAACTATAAGTGATTCACAATTAGAAGAATTTGTAGAAGAAATGTTTGCAGATAATAAGATTGAAATTATTGAAGGAGAGTGATTAGCATATGAATATGCAAAAATTGATGCAACAAGCTCAAAAAATGGAAAGAGATATTCAAAAAAAGCAAGAAGAATTAGAAAAAATGAGTTTTACTGGGGTTTATGAATGGGTAGAAGTTGTTTTAAATGGAAAGAAAGAAATGATTTCTTGTAAAATAAATCGTGATAATGTTGATAGTGATGATATTGAAATGTTACAAGATTTTATTGTTTTAGCTGTTAAGGATGCAATTGTTAAATATGATCGTGAATATAATGAAAAAATGGGTCAATATTCAAATATGCTTGGTGGATTGATGTAAAATGCATATTTATCCTTTAGAGTTAGAAAGACTTATGGAGTTTTTTAAAAAACTTCCTGGAATTGGAGAAAAAAGTGCTGAGAGATTAGCATTATCCTTATTAGATATGCCTGATGAATATTTACAATCTATAAGCACTGATATCTTAAATGCTAAGAAAAATTTACATCCTTGTTCAATTTGTGGGCAAATTACTAATCAAGATATTTGTGATATTTGTGAAAGTACAACGAGAAATCAAAATTTAATATGCGTTATAGAGGATTATAAAAGTGTTTTTGCGTTTGAAAAAGCTGGTAATTATTTAGGGGTGTATCACGTTTTAAATGGCTTACTTTCTCCTATGGAAGATGTTGGAGTTGAAGATATTAATTTAATTAGTTTAATTAAAAGAGTTGAAAAGTTAGAAAATCCTGAAATAATTTTAGCTTTAAAATCGTCTATTGAAGGGGAAACAACAACTTTATACATTCAAAAAATATTTGAAAATAAAAATGTTAAAATATCAAGATTATCTTATGGCTTACCTATTGGAGCTGAAATTGATTATTTAGATACTACAACTTTAGATAGGGCTTTAGAAGATCGAAAAATTATTTCTGAATAATTTTTCTTTTTTTACATATAATTTGATGAGGGATATATATGCTTAAAAAATTAGGAAAATTATTAAGAAATATAGTCTTGGCGTTTTTACTTATTTATGCTTTAGATTATTTAGTTAGTTCATTACACGTTTATATTCCCATTAATGTTTTTACAGTTGGGATAACAACATTTCTTGGTTTACCTGGTCTTGCCTCTTTAATTATTTTATTTTTTATTGTAAAATAACTTTAGGTGGTGTTTTGTGCAAGACAAGAAGAATGTTTTAGATATTTTAACAAAACAATATCGTGACGACAAGTTAAGTCACGCTTTTTTGCTTGAAACAGATGACTTTGATAAAACTTTAGATAAAATACTTCATTTTTTAAAATTAATAAATTGTGAATCAAATTATCAAGAAGAGTGTGCTAAATGTAATTTATGTCATTTAATTTTAACAAAACAATTGCCTAATTTATTAATTATTTATCCTGATGGTTCTTTTATAAAAAAAGAACAAATTTTAAATTTAAAAAATACCTTTAAAACTAAACCTTTATTTTCAAAATATAATATGTATATAATAATGAATGCTGAATGTTTAAATTCATCATCAGCTAATACGATGCTTAAATTTTTAGAAGAACCTGAAGAAAAAATAATTGGCTTTTTTGTTACAAATAATAAAGAAAATGTTATTGATACAATAAAAAGTCGTTGTCAAATTTTGTTAGATTATTATTTTGATGAAAATAAAGTAGATGATGATTTAAATGAAGAAGTAATTTCATACATTAAACAGTTAGAAAGTGCAAAAGAAGAAACTTTGTTTTATAATAAAGATGTAATATTGCCAAAAATTACTGATAAAACTTGGCTTGTGAGGTTCTTTTTAAAAATGATAGAAATATATGAAAATCTTTATGAAAAGAAGATTAAAGGTGAAATGGCTGCTAATGATTATGAATCATTGAATTTTATCTTAAAAAAAGATAGTGATTATCTACTTAATAAGTTAAAATTATTAAAAGATTTATTAACGACTTTAGATTTTAATGTTAATAATCAATTGGTATTAGATAGATTAGTTTTGGAAAGTTGGTGATAATATGAATATTTATGGTGTTGTTTATAAAGATGAAGGTAAAGTTTATTATTTCAATGGTAAAAATTTAAGAATTCCTAATAATGTAACGGTTGTTGTTGATACAAATCGGGGGGAACAATTTGGTAAAGTAGTGAAAAAAGTTAAATTAGAAGATATTGGTGATATGAAAGAAGATTTGAAAGAAATTAAAAGAATTGCTACGAGAAAAGATTATGATCAATATTTAAAAAATAATAAAGACATTGAAGAAGCTTTAAAATATGCTCAAAAGTTTAGTGATGAATTAGGATTAAATATGAGATTTATCAATGGAGATATTACTTTTGATCGAAAACAATTACAATTAAACTTTTATGCTGATGATCGAGTTGATTTTAGAGAATTAGCAAGAAAATTAGCGGGTATTTATCATACAAGAATTGAATTAAGACAAGTTGGGGCTAGAGATAAAGCTTGTATTGCTGGAGGAATTGGAGTATGTGGAAAAGCTCTTTGCTGTTCAACTTTCTTAAATAGAATGGATTCTGTAACAATTAATATGGCTAAAGATCAAAATTTATCTTTAAATCCTACAAAAATAAATGGTTGCTGTGGTAGACTTTTATGTTGTCTTGCTTATGAAGAAGATACTTATGTTGAATGTAGTAAAGGATTACCGTTAGTTGGTGACAAAATTAGTTATCAAGGAAAATTAGGTGAAGTTTTGAGTGTTGATAT
This sequence comes from uncultured Bacilli bacterium, assembly GCA_947628245.1. Classification (GTDB taxonomy): domain Bacteria; phylum Bacillota_I; class Bacilli_A; order RF39; family UBA660; genus Ventrenecus. Next base: position 15,119 of record CANQZH010000004.1, read on the forward strand.
TTTAAATCGTAAATATCGTATTTTAGTTGATGAAGAAGTTAAGGAAGTAACTGTTAAAGATGAAAAAAACACTTAATTGGTTATTTGACTATCCTAATTTAAAACTATATCAATATGATTCAGCTTTTAAATTTTCTTTAGATTCAATTTTACTGGCTGAATTTGCTAATATTAGAAAAAATGAAAATAAAATATTAGATTTATGTACTGGTAATGGAGTTATTCCAACTATTTTAGCTTGGAAAACTAATAAAAATATTGTAGGAATTGAGTTACAAAAAGAAATATATGATTTAGCTGTTTTATCTTTACAAGTTAATAAATTGGAAGATAAAATTAAATATATATGTGATGATGTTAAAAATATAAATAAATATTATGAGGAAGAAAGCTTTGATGTTGTATTATGTAATCCCCCTTATTATCCTTATCATTCAGGAAGTAACGTTAATAAGAGTCAGTTGAAAAAAGTAGCAAGACACGAAATATTTATTGATTTAAAAACCATATTAGAAATAGCTAGTAAAATGCTACATTCTAAAGGACATTTTTATTTAGTTCATATTCCTGAAAGATTAGATGAAATATTGTATTTAGCCCATCAATATCGATTAACAGCTAAAGAAATTCAAATTATATATTCGAAAGAACAAGAAAATGCCACGATTGTTTTAATAAATTTTATGAAAGATGGTAAATTTGGGGTAAAGATTAGACCAAGTATTAATATTAATGGACTAGAGACATATCAAAATATTTTTAGAAGGGATGAATAGAATGAAATTAATTGTAGCTTTAGGAAATGTTGGTAAAGAATTTATTAATACGAGACATAATATTGGTTTTATGATTGCTGATAATTATACTAAAGATTTTACCTTAGAAAAAAAGTTTCAAGCTTATATTTATCAAGGTGATTATCAAAGTGAGAAATTTATTATAGCTAAACCAACAACTTTTATGAATTTATCAGGTAATTCAGTTGGTTTAATTGTTAAGTATTATCATATAAATATTGAAGATATATTAGTTATTCAAGATGATATGGATTTAGAATTAGGTAAGTATAAATTAAAAAGAAATAGTTCTTCTGGTGGACATAATGGTATAAAATCAATAATTAGTTCTTTAAATAGTGAGGCTTTTTTACGATTAAAGATTGGAATTGGTAAATCTTTAAATAGAGAGGTTATTGATTATGTTTTGGGAAAAATGAGTAGAAGCGAATTAGAAATGGTCAATAACAATATGGATATTTACCAGGAAATAATTAAAAGTTTTATTCTTTATGGAGCTGAAAAAACAATGGAAAAATTTAATAAAAGGTGATATTAATGTTTGATTTTTTTGATAAAAATAGTTATGAAAATGGGACAATTGTATCGGGTTTAACTAATGAGTTAACCATTTTTTACGTGCTTAATTATTTTAAAATGAGTAAAAAAAATGTAATTGTTTTGGCAAATACCTTATATGAAGCTAATCAAATATATAATAATTTGATAACTTATAGTGAAGATGTTTTATTGTTTCCGATGGATGATTTTTTAACTTCAGTAGCTTTAGCGGTTTCACCTGAATTAAAACTAAAACGCTTAGAAACTTTAGAAAAAATTGATGATGGATGTCATATTATTGTGACTAATTTAATGGGATATTTAAAATTTAATCCAAGTATAAAAGCTAAACAAAATAATAAATTAGTTTTAAAAGTTAATAACAACATTTCCCGGGAAATAATAATTGAAAAATTAGAAGATTTAGGTTATAAAAAAGATTCTATTGTAACAATGACGGGAGAATACGCGATTAGAGGCTTTGTTGTTGATATATTTTTGAACTTTTATGAACATCCAGTTCGAATAGAATTTTTTGGTGATGAAATTGAATCTATTAGATTTTTTGATGAAAACACTCAACGTTCTTTAAATTCAATAGATGAAATAGAGATAAAAGCAATTGATGAAATTATTACTAATGAAAATAATTCATTACTTGATTATGTTCCCGATGCTACTGTTATTACATTTAATAAACAACAAGTATTAGTAGGATATGATAAATTGTATGAAGAAATGGTTAATTATAACGAAAAAGAAAATTTAAACCAGCAAAAACATTTTTTCTTTTTAGAAGATATTCATCCAAGTAAAGAGTTATTTGTTAATACTATTGAAAATGATTTAACTAAAAAAGATGTTATTAACTTTAATAGTCAAGAAATGACTTTATTTCACGGGAATTTTGAATTGCTTAAAGATACGGTGTTAGCTTATTTAAAAAAAGGACTTACGGTAGTTTTTATGCTTTCTAAAAATAGTCAAGTTAAAATAATTAAAGAGTTATTTTTGAATGAAGTTCATATGGTTAAAGATGAAGAGATTAAAAAAGGAATCATTAACATTATTTTGAAAAAAATGAATAAAGGCTTTATCTTTGAAAATTATGCTTTTATAAGTGAATATGACATAGAAGATGTTAAACAAGAAATAAAGTATAAGAATAATTTTCGAATTGGTCAAAAAATTAATTCTTTAGATGCTTTAAAAGTTGGTGATTATGTTGTACATATTACTTATGGCATTGGAATTTATTGTGGAGTTAAAGCTTTAACGACAATGGGATTAACTAAAGATTATTTACAAATTCAATATCACGGTTCGGATCGAGTTTATATTCCAGTAGAAAAAATTTCAACTATTTATAAGTATAGTGATGCTGAAGGTAAAAAACCGGAATTAAATAAATTAAATAGTCCTAATTGGGAAAAGAAAAAACGTTCAGTTTTAAAGAAAATTAAAGATATTTCTGATGAATTAATTAAACTTTATGCTGCTAGACAAAGTATTAAAGGACAACCATATCAAAAATTGGCTGAAGAAGATGTTTTTGCTAGTGAGTTTATTTATGAAGAAACAAAAGATCAAAAAAGAGCTATTAAAGAAATTTTAAATGATTTAGAAAAAAATATTCCAATGGACCGTTTATTATGTGGTGATGTTGGCTTTGGTAAAACAGAAGTTGCTTTTCGAGCTATTTTTAAAACCGTTTTTAATGGTGGACAAGTTCTTTATTTGTGTCCAACAACCATTTTATCTAAACAACAATATGAAAATGCTTTAGAACGTTTTAAAAATTATCCTATTGAAATTGCTTTATTAAATCGATTTACAAGTGTTAAAGAAACAAAAAGAATTATTGAGGATTTAAAACTAGGAAAAATTGATATTGTTTTTGGTACCCATCGTTTATTAAGTGATGATATATCTTTAAAAAATCTAGGTTTACTAATCATCGATGAAGAACAACGTTTTGGGGTTACTCATAAAGAAAAAATTAAAAAATATAAAAATGATGTTAATGTTTTAACTTTATCGGCAACGCCTATTCCAAGAACTTTAAAAATGGCTTTATCAGGCTTAAGAGATTTATCGATTATTGATACTCCTCCAAATAATCGTTATCCTGTTCAAACTTATGTAGTAGCTGAAAATGACTTAATCATAAAAGATGCTATTTATAAAGAATTGGCAAGGAATGGTCAAATATTTGTATTATATAATCGAGTAGAAACTATTGAAGAACAAGTAGGAAAGCTACAAAAGTTAATTCCAGAGGCTAATATTCGTTTTGCTCACGGGCAAATGAATAAAATATTACTAGAAGATATTATGAATGACTTTATTAATCATAAATTTGATATTTTAGTTAGTACGACTATTATTGAAACTGGTATTGATATACCTAATGCTAATACCTTAATTATTTATGATGCTGATCGTTTTGGACTTAGCCAACTATATCAATTAAGAGGACGAGTTGGACGTAGTGACAAAATTGCTTATGCCTATTTTATGTATCAAAAAGATAAAATGTTAAATGATATAGCTGTTAAAAGATTAAATGCTATTCGAGATTTTACGGAACTTGGAAGTGGATATAAAATTGCAATGCGTGATTTATCTATTAGAGGAGCTGGAGATTTACTAGGTAGTGAACAAGCTGGTTTTGTAGATACAGTAGGAATTAATTTATATATGAAAATGGTTGAAGATGAAATGAAAAGATTAAAAGGAGAGAAAGTTTTAGAAGATGAAGAAGAAGGCGAACCATTAATTAAAGTTAGTACCCATATTGATGATAATTATGTATCAGATGAAGATATTAAAATTGCAATTCATCAAAGAATTAATGAAATTGATAGTGAGCAAAAACTTAATGAAGTAAAAGATGAATTAATTGACCGTTTTGGTAAAATTACTGATGATATAGAAATATATATGTATGAAGAATGGTTTGAAAAAATTGCTAACTCTTTAAATATTACCAATATTAAACAAACTAAAGACTTAGTAACTGTAGAATTACCAGAATTAGAATCAAGTAAAATAAAAGGAGATAAATTATTTTTGGAAGCATATAATATTCATCCTAAATTTCAAATTAATTATTTAAATAAAAGAATAATTATCAAGTTACCACTTAGAGAACTAAAAAAACATTTTCTTTATTATCTAGTACCATTATTTTCTTTAATAAAAAATGATTTAGAAGTATAATTTAAAAGGTTTAATCCACACTAGAAGTAGAATGGAGTGAACCTTTTTTTATGAAACAAACTGGTGTAGTAAGAAAAATTGATGAATTAGGTAGAATTGTATTACCAAAAGAAATAAGAAGAAATTTAGGAATTAGAGATGGAGAAAGTTTAGAAATCTTTGTTGATGAAAAAGGGGTATATTTACAAAAATTTTCTAAAATATCTGATTTAAGAGGAATTTGTTTAGATTTATGTAATGATGTTTTTGAAACAATGAAAATAAATATTTTAATTTTAGACCGTGATAAAATAATTGCAAGTTCTAATGAAAACTTATATGGCAAGAAAATTCCTAAAATGATCGATGAATTAATGGAAAATAGAGAAAATTATGAATCTAAAAATAAAGAAAAATTATTTGAAGAAGAAAATGATTATTTTTATTTAATGAAACCGATTATTGTATCAACTGATTGTTTAGGAATGATTATTTTTTATAAAAATCAAGAGTTTTTAGAATGGGAGAAAAACTTTAATAAATTTTTAAGTCAAATATTTGTAAGAAAAATTGAAATATAGGAATGGTAATAGTTTTTTTTCGCTTAATATGATATACTAGGCATATCGATGGAGGCGAATATTATGGCAAAATATTATATATCTACGGCTATTGCATATGCTTCAGGTAAACCTCATATTGGTAATACTTATGAAATTGTTTTAGCTGATTGTATTGCTAGATATAAAAGAAGTAAAGGTTATGATGTTTATTTTCAAACCGGAACTGATGAACACGGGGAAAAAGTAGAATTAAAGGCTAAAGAAGTTGGTTTAACTCCTCAAGAATTTGTTGATGAAAAGAGTGCTGAAATTAAAAGAATTTGGGATATAATGAATACAAGTTATGATAAATTTGTAAGAACTACTGATGAACATCATAAACAAGTAGTAAGTCATATATTTGAAAAATTATATAATCAAGGAGATATTTATTTAGGTAAATATGAAGGTTTATATTGTACACCTTGTGAATCTTTTTGGACGGAATCTCAACTTGTTGATGGTAAATGTCCTGATTGTGGAAGAGAAGTAAAACCTAAAAGTGAAGAAGCTTATTTCTTTAAATTATCTAAATATCAAGATCGTTTAATTGAATATATTAATAATCATCCTGAATTTATACAACCTGTTTCTCGAAAAAATGAAATGCTTCATAATTTTTTAGAGCCTGGGTTACAGGATTTATGTGTTTCGAGAACAGCTTTTGACTGGGGAATAAAAGTGCCATTTAATGATGCTCACGTTATATATGTGTGGATTGATGCTTTATCAAATTATATTACTAATATTGGCTATGATGTTGATAAACAAAGTGATGAATTTAAAAAATGGTGGCCTGCTGATTTACATTTAATAGGAAAAGATATTGTAAGATTTCATACAATTTATTGGCCAATTATTTTAATGGCTTTAGATTTGCCTTTACCAAAACAAGTTTTTGGTCATCCTTGGTTATTAATGGGAATGGATAAAATGAGTAAAAGTAAAGGTAATATCTTATATGCTGATGATTTAGTAGAACATTTTGGGGTAGATGCAATTAGATATTATTTTTTACACGAAATACCTTTTAGTAATGATGGAAATGCTACTTATGAACTTATTATGGAAAGAATTAATACTGACCTTGCTAATGTTTTAGGAAATTTAGTTAATAGAACGATTTCAATGGCTCGTAAATATTTTGATGGGAAAGTTAGTAATTCTAAAGTTAATGAACAATTAGATGAAGAGTTAATTTCTTTAACTAATGATTTAGATAATCAAGTCCTTGAAAAAATGGATTTATTAGAAATAGGAAATGCTTTAGATAAAATTTTTGATGTTTTAAGAAGATGTAATAAATATATTGATGAAACTATGCCTTGGTCTTTAGCAAAAGAAGAAGATAAAAAAGCACGTTTAGAAACTGTTTTATATAATTTATTAGAAGCAATAAGAATATGTGCTGTAGAATTAATTCCTTTTTTACCTGAAACTGGTGAAGAAATATTAAGACAATTAGGCACAACTGAAAAAAATGTTAAATTTTTAGATAATGAAGAATTTAAAGTTAATGAACCAGTGGTTTTATTTCAAAGAATTGATATTCCTAAAAAGTTAGCAGAGTTAGCTGGTGAATAAATGTTTTGTGATACACATTGTCATTTATATGATGAATATTATGA
>CANQZH010000005.1 GCA_947628245.1 uncultured Bacilli bacterium
ATGATTCATTTTTCATTTTCTGCTATTTCATTATATTACTTTTTTATTATTCGAGCAACACTTTAGGCGAATTGAGGGAAAATTTATATATTTCTAATCTATTATTAATAATTTTCATATTTATTCTAGGTGTAATATTAGAAATAACATCTTCTATTTCATCAAGTTGTTTTTCCAAAATATTTAAATCTTTAGCAATTACTACTAAATAATAAACACTAGAAACAGTATAATGATTATCTTCTAATTCTTCTATTAATCTTTTGCTTTCTTCAAGTAAATTATACTTTTTATCATCATTTTCATAATAATTAATTAACTCACTTAAATTTATTTTATTATTATTTAAATTAATTTTTTGATCTAATTTATAGCATTTTAAGTTAAGACCTTTAATCTGATAAAAACTTTTCAAAGCATAAAAAAAGTTTTCTTTTTCCGATTTACTAGTTAAAGATAAATCTATTGCCTTAACTTCAATTAAAGAGGCAACTTCTCCAGTTTTTAATTCTATTAACCCATCATCTGCAACTGATTTAACATTTGAAAATATTTGCGAATTTTTAATTCTTTTTTTCATTTGCTTTTTAATTACAAATTTAGGATTTTCTTTCTCAAGTTTTTTTTTTTGATTTTCTAAAACTTTTTCTTTGTTTGTTTTTTTCCTTTCAGGGAATAACCCGATATTATCACCATCACTTTCATTTTAAATATTTTGTTAATTGTTTTAATTTATTTTCTTTAATATCTTCATTAAAGTAACAATAATTTTTATTTTTAAAAATATATTCTAATAAAAGAATCATAATTTTATACATACGATTCTTTTTAGACATATTAATAGGAATAAGTAAAAAGGCACAGATAGAAAGGAAAACCAATGCTTGAATTTTTAAATTAGTGAAAGCAAATAACACTAAAAATATTATAAGCATTGGAAGTCCTATATATAAATCTGTCATTTCTATATATTTTCCTAAAGTTTTTTTAATACTTTTAATTGTTATATACAAACTACTATCACATCCTTGTCCTATATCTATTACGATACATATTTCTTTGTGGCATTATAGATCTTACTGCCTCATCCATATTTTCACGACCACGATTTCGCAAATTTTTACCTATATTAGATGGTGTAGAAGTTTTAACATGACTTCCAAATTTTTCAATAGTATTTCCTATTCCTCCACCAACTTTACTTGCAATAGAATTATTTACAGATGAGCTATTATTTTTTATGCTACTTCCAAATTTAGAAATTACATTACCTGCTTTATTTACTAATTTGTTACCACCTAGTCTACCAACTGTGGATATTCCTGCTCCTAAACCAAAAGCACTTACTCCAGTTATAGCACTACTACCAATATGAGTTGCACTTGACATAGTATGACCATAACTCATCAAACTCATAAGTTGTTCACGACCAGAATTTGCTGAAACATTAGCTCCAATAAATCTATTAATAACTTGACTTCCAGTAAGTAAGAATGTGCCACAACCAATAAACATTAATGATTTTAAAGCCATATCTTTGATAATAGAATCAGTAAAGAATGTTGTACTATTAATTGATTGCATTACTATTACAGTAATACCTATAATAAGCATAACAACTGCACTTTGCAAAATTAATGACACCAACTGTTCTATAACAGCAGATCTTCTTTGTTTATTTCCAAGTGATGTAGCAAACACAATAGGACTTATAATAAATAAAAATAAAAATTCTATTTGCCTACGAGCTAGCATCATACCACTAAAAAATAAAGCATATAGAAAGAAACCACCAACAATAATTGCCATTAACCAATTAATGTTATATTTATAGTCTTTCTCATCTGGTAATATCCAACGACTAGAAGTAACATACTTATCGTTAAACATTCTTTTTTTAGTAAAATTGTCATTTTTAAGATTTTCAACTATATCTTCATTTTTAAATTCATCACTATTTTTATAACCATCAGAATAGGTAATATACATACCAAGCATAGAATCAGATAATGTTGTTCCATTATTAGTAAATATAGATGAAGTATAACCACTAAGTTTCATAGAAAAATTATTTGCTTGTGAAAATAAGAATACACTCATTAACACAAGCACCACACATTTTATAATTTCCATAACTATTTGATTAGTAGATAGTCCATCTTCTGGCTCTAGTATTTTCATAACAAATTTCCATACCACAAATAAAGCTAGTAATGTTATTGCTATAGCAATTATTCCCGTATGAAAATTAGAAAATATAGAGTTTTCAGAAACATTATCAACTATATCATATAAATTAAGTTCTTTTATTATATTAAATAAAGTATCAATTAAATTATATATAAAATCTATAACTGCCCAACCTAATCTTCTTAAAAGATCTAAAGCACCTAGCACATAAACCTCCTAGAATAAACTAATAATTAAGTTTACTAAAGAAATAGCTAAAATAATTCCTACAATACCAAACATAGTTTGGATAATTCTTTGTTTTACGTGTTGCTTTCTATCAACGTCTGCAACTGCATACATTATAAAACCAACAACTAAAGAAACACCTGCCATTGCTATACCAATTCGTAAACACCAGTCAGTGACAGTTTTGATGGCACTTAATATTGAATCAATGTTATAATTGCCACCATCTAATTTAGAAATCGCTAGTAAATTAATAGAGTTCCCTATATTAGAAAGGAACTTACCCATTAATTTAAGCAATATACATTCTCCTTACATAAATAATAGTTTTCATTTATCATTCCTCCTTTAATAAATAAAAAGCAAATAATTATTATGAAAACAACTATTTGCTTTAATTTAAAAACTACATTTCTTTTTCATCAACATTTTCTTTTTTCTTATAATTTCCTATAAAAGAAATCTTATCAGCAATAAATTCTAATTCAGAATATTTGCCTTTTTCTTTTTCTACTTTTCTTTCTTGAATATGACCTCCTACAGATATGACATCGCCTTTTTTGCAATATTCGGTTACTCTTTCAGCAATTCCATTCCATAAAGAACATTTAATAAAATCTGTTTCATATTCACCATTAGAATTTTTATAACTTCTTGGTACTGCTAAAGTAACATTTGTTACCTTTTTTCCATTATCAAGTTCTTTTACTTCTGGTTCATTGACTAATCTTCCAACAATATATGTACTATTCAATTTTCTCACCTCCTTTACATATAATAGTCATCTAAACTATTTTCCATTTCAGTTATTTTTTTATTTGTCTTTTCAATAGATTCTTTGCCAAAATATTTTGTATATTTATCTATTTGCTCTTTTGTTAAAGATATATCTTTATCGCCAGTTTCATCTAAACCAACAATGATAAAATTACCAGCTATCACATCGTGACCAATATCTCTATTGAATGGCAAGCCTAAAATTTTACCCTCTTCGTTACATATAATAGATACATCTTCACAATTTGGTAGATATGTATATTCAATATGACCACCTACAAGTTTTTGCATATTATCTAATGTATCATCTATAGTTTTTTTTACAGGCAATTTATTTGGCTCTACAAATAAAATATCTATTTTATTCTGCATTTTTTCATCACTTCCTTTAAAATTCATTTTTGCTAAGTTATACATAATTTCATTTGGAAAAAAATTATCAGATGTTATATCAAAAAATTTAAGATTATTTTTATAACATAAATTGCTTAATTCTAGTAAATCAAACAAACTTCTAGCAAGTATTTTTGCATTAAAAATTAATATGTTATTATTATTATTTTCATTTAGTAATTTTTTTAAATTAATTTTATAATCAAGTTTATTATTACAACCTATATCCATATAAACTTTGGATATATTAATATTTTTAGCTTTGCAAAAACCTTTTATCAGGCTTAATTTTTGTTCAGCATATTCTTGACTTTTAGCATAAACGTAAATAATTGGTTTATCACCTAACAAATCACTATAATTAGAAAAACTGGCATAATAACCAACATTATTGATAGCCACTTAATAGTTCCTCCATTTCTTTATACTCTTCTTTAGATAATGGAGATGCTTCGCACCTTTTACCGTGCCAAAGCATAACTCCATCTGTATCATAAGAAAATAATGAAGTATCTTTATTTTCTAATTTATAATTTTTATCTAATAATTTAATTTCTTTTGGAAATATGTAATAAATATTTTTGTTATCTTTTAAGTAAGAATTTAAGTAACCTACAACATAAATATTATTAGATACTTTTATAATATCTTTATATTTATTTAACAAATCTTCATTTAATTTGATTTTAAAAAAACTAGAAGAATAAGAATTTTCATCTAGTTTATCATTTTGCACTATATCAAAAAACATAAATTTTTTACCAGTTACATCTTGTCTTTCAAAAGATAAACTCGCAATTTTACCAATTAATTCAATTTTATTTTTATTGATTTTTAACACCTCCTAATTTATTAACTAGTTATATATTTAAACTAGTTATATTTATAATATTTTTTATTTATATTTAATTTATTATATTTTATTAGACATTTATATCTATATTGGATGGTTATTTTAAACTATTATGGTAGTCAATTTAGACTACATATATTCTTCTTATATTATCTTCGGTATAAGAAATTGAAATTAAATTTTCTTCTTTTAATTCTTTAATCAATCTCGTAATAGTTCTAGGTGTTAAACATAAATTATTAGCAAGAAATTTATTAGTAGCATAGCAATATCCTGCTTTATGGCAAAGAAGTAAAATATCACCATAAAGTAATTTAGCATTACTACAAATATGTTTATTGTTTTTTACCAAGTTTGGTATTTTACAATATTTATTATTCATTAATACTTCTCCTTATTAGTTAAGTAACCAATATATACAATTTGAGTATCATTAGTATTATTTTTACAAGTAATTAAAGTAATAGTCGATGTTTCATAATCTCTATTTATTTCAATCTTACCATCCTTAGGAATATCATAATTAGTATTGATGGTATATTCATATTTAAAACCATTATAATAAACATATACCTTATCATTTTTCTTTAACTTATATAAATTTTTAAAAAAAGAAACATTACTTCTACCATTATGACTTGCAAGTATTAAATTACCATTAACAACATCTGGCATTGAAGAATGATTCAAAATTTGAATATTATAATCAACATTATTATAATAACTATCTGGGCTTACCAACCCTCTTTTTAAAGAGATAGCTGGTATTTCTAAAATAGCTATATAACTATAATCTTTTGTTTGATCATTCTTTTGATTTTCTACTGCTATTTCCTTTGTTGGATAATTTGTTTGGTTTATAAAAAAATCATTTATCATTTCAGTATTTATTTGATTTTGTTTTTTATTGCTATAATATTTAAAAACAATTAAACTACTGCTTATAAGTATTAAAAAAATACCCACAATTATTAGTGAATATTTTTTACTTTCTTTTTTTATAAATACCATACAATGTCATTCCTAATCCAATAACTAATAATGTATTTATAAATATCATTAAATCGTCATTTTTATTAGTGTTTGGCACTTCTGTTTCTTCTAATTCATTTACTAGAGTTTTTTCTATTATTGCTCCATCTTCAGTTACACTAAAATAGATCTTTTCATCAGTTAATTTGAAATTATCTAATCCTTTTAATTCTTGAAAATAATAGTCACCATATTCTAGTTCTAATTCGATATTACCATTTTTATCTGTAACATAGGCATTTATTAATGTACCATCTTTTTTATATACTCCTATTGTTACACCCTCAAGTCCTTTTTTATTTTCATCAATTTTATGAAGAATTATTTTAGATGTAATAATTTTATCTTTCATTGTGGCTTTAATAATTTCACCATCTTCTTTTATACTAAAATACATTTTTTCAAGATTTAAAGCATATGGAACTGGTGCATTTTTTTCTAAAATATAATAGTCACCATAAGGAATTTCTTCTAATATGATTTTACCATCCTCATTTGTTTTTCCACTATATATTACTTCATCAGTTGTTGCATTATGAATTTCTATTTCCGTATTTGGTATTGGTTCATCAGTAGAAAAATCTTCTTTTGTGAACTCTAAACCACCCGTAATTTTTTTGTTTTTCATAACACTTTTTACAATTTCGCCATCAATTTTTATTTCAAAATATACTGGTTCATCACTTAATAAGTAAGATTCAGGACTTTTCTTTTCAATTATCTTATAACTTCCATATTCAAGATTTTCAACTAAAACTTTGCCATTCTCATCAGTTGTTCCTTTGTAAACTAACTCATTAGTTTCTACATTGTAAATTTCTATTTCAGCATTTGGTAAAGTTTCACCTGTTTTTAAATCTTCTTTCGTAAACTCTAAACCACCTGTAATTTTTCGATCTGTCATAACAGCCTTATAAATTTGACCATCTTCAGTAATTTCAAAATACATAGGTTCATCATTAATTACATAAGAATTAGGTGCAACTTTTTCAACAATTCGATAACGACCATATTCTAAAGCCTTTACCACAAGTTTGCCACTTTCATCTGTAACACCTTTAAATACTAATTCATTTGTATCAGCATTATAAATTTCAATTTCTGCTCCTGGTAAACCCTCTCCAGTTGCAATATCTTCTTTAGTAAATTCTAAATCACCCTCATATTTTTTATTAGTCATTTTTGCTTTTACTACTTCATTATTTTCTTTAATTTCAAAATATAATTTTTCTTCATTTTTACGATAGCCTGTTTTTGGTTCACGTTCTAAAATATAGAACTTTCCTTTATATAGTTCTTCTACAACTACTTTACCCTCACTATCAGTTACTCCAGAAAAAATTAATTCATCATTTTCCGTATAAATATCAATAGTTACTCCCTCGATAGCCTCACCACTAGTTAAATCTGTTTTAGTAAATACTAGTTTTCCTTTTTTCAAATAATTCTTATTTGTAAAAGATTTGGAAATAATAGGAGTATATTGATCTTGATACTCTAAGTCTATTTCATAAACACTTTCATCTAGTATAAAATTATCAAGTGTTTTTAATTCTTTTAAAGTATAATGACCTAATTTAAGATTTTCTATTCTTATATATCCATTACCATCAGTAACATATTCTTTTATTAAATTACCTTTTTCATCAAATAATCCAAAAGTTACATTTGGTAATGGTGCTTCAGTATAAGTAAAATTACCATCTTTAATTTCTACTTTTTCACCAATTTTATAAAGCTCAACTAAACCTTTTACTTCTTGATTAGCAAACTCTAAATCAAGTATATCTTCTTCTAATGTTTCATCATAAACAATTTTAGAATTTTCATTAATTTCAAACTCTAAACCATTTGCATTCCATACATACCCTTGAGTTGGTTGATCAACTTCTTCTAATCTATATCTACCTGGATATAATATATCTAAAGTAATGAACTCACCATTTTCATCTGTTTCAAACTCACAATAAGTTGTAACATCTGGATATGTTCCTTTTTGACACACATACTTATTATTGCTAATATCAAATATTTTAAATCTTATTCCACTTATAGGAACAGCATTTCCCTCTGTATCAATTTTCTTTACCCTAATTTTAGCTGAATATGGTTCATTTAGTAAAGTGATATATTCATTTTCTTTACTTTTTTCAGTTACAGAAAAATCTATATCTCTTGTTAATTTATAACCACTCATACCCTTTGTTTGACGAACAATATAATCATCAAATGGAAGTTTTACACTTGCTGTAGCTGATTCATCTATTGTTAATGTTGCTACTACACTTTTTGTTGTTTTACTAATAATATCAAACTTTGCTCCAACTTCGGCATTTACTCCATTTTCTGTTAAATAAGTTTTATTGATATGTAGGTATGTGGTATAAACTTCATCTTTTGATACTACACTAATAACACTATCGGCATTTTCTTTTGTTATGGATACTCGATAAGTTGATGGATCTAAACGATAGCCAACTGGACTAGTAATTTCTTTTACTGTATAATCATTAAGTAATAAAATTCTATCAGTTTCACCAACACAGTTATCGCCAATAATTACTTTAGTTACAAGTTTTCCAGTATTATCGTAAACTCCATATACTGCTCCAACTAATTTCGCTTTGCCTTGTGGACTACAAGAATTAGTATCTTTATCTAATTTTTGGATTTTAATTTTTCCTAAATATATTTTATTATAGAATGTTTTAGTTATAGTTAAACCCTCTTTAGTAATACTAAAATCTTCACGTTTAGAATCTAATTCATAATTCTTTCCTGCTTTTGTTTCAATCAAATAGTAGTCGCCTAATAATAAATCAGTTGCCTCTGCTTCACAATTATTATCAATAACTAATTTTTGAACAAAAGTTCCGTCTTTCTTATATAAAGCAAACTCCGTTCCTGTTAGACTTCCTAAATTAGTTGGATTACACTTTCCAGTGTCTTTATCAAGTTTTTTAATTTTAACTTTTCCTAAGTACATCTTATCATACACTGTTAAAATTACTTCTGGTCTTTCTGAAGTTACATCAAAATAATGTTTTTCAGGATCAATCTCATAATTTTTTCCAGCTTTTGATTCTTGAACATAATAACGAGCAATCTCTAAATTACTTGCACTTGCCGTGCAATCTGGCCCTATTGTTAAATCTTTAATAAAAGTTCCATCTTCTTTATATAGTTTATAAACTGCCCCAACTAATGAACCACCATTTTGAGCTTTACAAGTTTTATTATCAGCATCATATTTTCTTAAAGTTAATTCGCCTCCACTAATTGTTCCACTAATTGATGATGTTACTGAATCAATATTTCCTGTTAATATTTGATTTTGATAGTAATCAGAAATATAGTAAATTGTTGGTCTATCATAGGCCTCACTCTTTTTTTCTAAATTAACTTGATAATTTCCAATACCAGTTGGAGTTATAGTTAATTTATTACCATTTATTGTTGCATTACAGTTAGTACAACTATTAACTTTAAAATTTGCTAAAACATTATTGCTATCAGTTAAAACTTTAGATTGTCCTAAAGTTAAATTTGAAGTAGTCCCATTAAAGCTAGGTTTCTTATTATGTTCCTCAATCAATCTTTTAATTTCTTTTCTTTCAGCTGAAATATCATATCTTGCTCCAGAATCATTATATGTATAATATCCCTCTGGTGAATTTGTTACAGCTTCCCATATCATTGCTTGCGTTGCAAGACGATAATTGTTAGTTTGATGGCCAGTGTACCACCAGCCATAATAAGAAATTTGAACTACTTTATCTTTTAATGATGCACTTAACCGTGTATCATCCCAATTCCAAGATTCACGATACTCATATCCATAATTTGTTTCAACGTGTGGTTCAACACAAAAAGTAGGAGCATTATCCATATAAAAAAATGAAGCTTGATCTACTTCATTTGAACCATCTGCCCAATGATATGAAACATCCATTTCATAATATAATTTTAAGGTAGCTGCTTGAGCTTTATCTATAATAAATACACTGCCAAGCAATAATGCTATAATATAAAATAATTTTTTCATTTTCTCATTTCTTCCTCCTTACTATTTTTTTATAATTATGAATTACTACTTCTTTTAAAGATGTAGAATAAAAAAAAGCATTTGATAATATTAGTTCAAATGCTAAATTAAAAATCATATTTTCTAATGAAAAATCTAAATCTGATAACTTTTAAATTTAATTATTTAATAATCAGATTCGATAATTTCATATCTACCATTTTAATCACCTCCATTTTATTTAGTTTTTTGCTAAGAGATCCCTATAAACTCAAAAAAAATTATTCACTTAAGAATAATTCATTTCAAAACTTCCAAATCAAAGGAAAATGCTAATTTAAGAATACAACTTTCTTTATATTTTTTTAATCCTTTTCTTGACACCTGTAACTTATCTGCGATAAGTTCTTCAGAAATGTAATTAATTAAACGATCATTAAAATATATTAATTCTTCCCTTGTCATTCTATATAATACTTTAGCAATTTCATCATAAAATTCTTTCACTTCTAATTCAGTATCAAATTTTTTTTGAACATAATAACTAATTTTATCAACAGTATTTACATTTCCAAATGATTCATATCTTATTTGATAATTAGACGTTATTTTAGGTGGAATAATATTTAAATATTTATATTGTAATCTTGCATAATTATTTAACATTTCAACAACCCTTTTTTCTGTTGCTTCAATATTATAGTTTTTGCGTAAATCTTTACTTAGCAAATAATTATCGCTACTATCTATATTTATTATCGCATTTGATAATGTTAAAATATTATTCATCAAAATCAACTCCTATCAAAATAAAAAAGTTTTTGAGAGCAAAAAAACCCAAAAACTTATTTTTTATCAATTTTAAATAATTTAATTTTTTTGTAAACAAACCGTTCATAATGTTTAATTGCCCCCAAATCTTAAATTCGATTTATATTTTATTATTTAATAATAAAATGTCAAGATATAAATTAAAAATTGAGCTAACTTTTTCACAATTAACTCAATTTTACTACATTATAACAGATTATTTTTTCTTATCAAGAACTTTTTGGTTCAATTTTGTTCTTTTTTGTTCCTATCATTTGGAAATTTTAATTCTGATATTTTTTGAGTATCAATATTTATTCTACGATATAATTCTTCTGTATTTAATGAAACTATTTCTTTATTTCTTAAATTCAATAATTTTATTAATTTATTCATTAATTCATTATCATCGCATTCTATTTCCATATATGGCTTTAAATAAGGCCATTCATCAATAGCTATATCTGCATCTTCATAAGAATAATTATATCGATATTTTTCTTGATAACTTCTACGTATGATTCCGATACTTTCTAACAATTCATTAGTTTCTTCAAATGAACTAACATTTATTTCAGTTTCTATTACTTTTTGAATATTACTATTATCATTCATTATTATATGTTTAACGGTTAATTCATTCTTTCCATTTGTTTGTCTTAATCTTATATACTTATTTGGATTTATTTGAAAACCTTTTATTTTTTCTAAAAAGAATTTATCTGATAATATCTTAATTAATTTACTATTTTCCATATCAATCAAATCATAAAGATTGTTTATTTTATATTTCGTTTTTAATTCATCTAAATCATCTTTAGTAATTAAATCTACTAATTCATCGAAAACTAATTTTAATTTTTTTTTATTTGTATTAATTAATAAATCATTATTACTTTTTAGTAATTCGATTATTTCTAGCATTCTATAATATATTGTTGGCAAATCATACACATAAATTTTTTGCATTGATTTAAAATTTAATTTTGCCCCAATTTTTTCTAATTGTTTTTCTACTTCTTCTACATTAATATCTAAAATTTTTATTTCCTTTTCATATTTTTGCACTATATTCATTCCTTTCGATATTAATTATATCATTTTCTTTTACAAACAAAAATATGAAATGGATATGGTCTAAAATATTTTTTGAAATTGAATATTCTATGTAAATAATCCATATAGTGCATAGACTTTTCTTCTAAAATTATTCCATCAGCTTTCTCAATTAAGTTTCGCCAATAATCAAAGTCTAAATATCTTTCATCACCATACATTGCTTCTTCTTGATTAAAATATTTTGTAGGAATACCAAATATTACATAATTTGAAATATACATTTGATCTTTTAAAGTTTTTATTATTTGTTCATCTGTAAAATGTTCTAGCACACCATTACTAAAAGAAACGTCATACATATCTTTTTTTAATTTCAATTCAAATATAGATTGTTTTACAAACTTAGGTTTATTCTTTGAGGGATATTCATTTGCTATTTTTTTAGACAATTTTAATATCTCATCGTCAATATCAAAAGAAGTTACTTTAAATCCTAAACTTGCCATATAAGTTGAAATAACACCTGTACCAGATCCAGCTTCAACAATATTTTGATTAGCTGAATATTTTTTTATTAAATTTATTAATACCTTTTTATTTTTAATTTTGTCAATTACATAATTAGTTAAATTTTTTTTCTTCGAAATATCTTTTAAATAAACTTCATACCAAGTCATATCAAAACCTCACTTTATATATACTTTTTTATAGAATCTATTTTAGCATTACCTACTGTTTTATCTATCCCATTTTCTGTTATAACAATGCTTCCATCTGCCAAAATTAAAATATATTTATTTTCCATATCTTCTTCTACTCTTGTTTGAATATTTTTTATATTAGATTTTAATTTTGCCTGACTTACAAGTTTATCAAACTCTTTTGATGTTATTGAAAACTGGTTAGAATTTAAAATAGCTTTTTCTCTTAAAGGCATAAATTTAAATATTCTCCAAGAATCTATATTATAATTATTTAAAAAATTAGTTATTTCTGAAAATGAATCTAAATTATATCGATTAGCTACACTATTAATATTAATTTTTACATTATTAAAATCATTGGCTTTGATATAATCCAAAATATTTTTTATTGTAGAATAATGTTCTTTACCTCGACCTAATTTTTCATTTATTTCATTATCTGTACTATCAATTGACAAAGTAATATTATCTAAATATTTAATAATATTTATTATTCTATCTTGTGTTAAAAGTTTTCCATTTGTAATTAATTTATTTTTTATTCCGTGCTCGTGTGATATAGCTAAAAGTTTATCCAAACCGTCAACAAGTAATGCTTCTCCACCTGTCCAAGTTATTGCTTTTACATCAGCTAATATTAAATTATTTAATATTTTTAAATTTTCTTCATATGTATTTTCAGCTATATTTAAAAATCTATGACAATAATTACAAGATTGATTGCATCTAGCTGTAATATTCCAACATATTTCCAATTCTTTCATTATTTCACCTTTTTAGCTAAAATATAACCAAATCTATGGAAATGATCTTTTACACAATCAACGTGAGCTCCCTCAAATGATGGTTTATTATTTTCCTTATAGCTTATAATTTGCCAAGAATCATCAAAATATTTTAGCATTTCACCTTTTCTATAAAATTTATTTTTAGGATATAGTTCATAATCATTTTCTTCTATAGCCATCATATAATCAATATACAAATAACCATTTTTATTAACAATATTTTGTAACATTTCAGTTTTTTCTTGTAAATTAAAATCTTTGTTAATACTATAATGAAGTGAACAGCTAGTAAATACTACATCATACTTCTGTTTAGGAGGATTTTTATAAAAATCAAGTTTTTCAATTTCTGTATATTTATTTAATTTTTCTATTTCAATTCTTTCTGTTATACCTAATACTCTTTTTTCTTCTAACTTATATTCTTGAGATTTAAAATTTTTTTGATATTCATATTTTACTTTTTGTGGTACTATCGGAAACAATTTTATTCCACCATATAATGCTATATCATCTATATCATATCCAATTACTTTAATACCTTTTCTTGCAAATGGCATTAAAAATTTTCCATCTGAACATCCAACTATACAAGTTGTAAAATCTTTACCAAAATCTTTTTCTGCACGTTGTATTAATTTATATAATCTCTTAGGTGGATTACCCCATATACTTTTTGTTTTCATTTCCATTACTCCTAACTTTTACTTTCAAATAAATTACATTCATACGAATTTTGCCAAACTTTAGTCTTTTTCATATTTTTATAATAATTATTTGTTTTAAAACATTTAATAGACATTTTGATTTCTTCTATTGTTTGCCCTATAGGAACATATCTTAAACTATAATTTTCATTAAAATCAACATTTGTATAATCATTTAAAAATAGCTCTTTATTTATTAATATTCGATGATCATCTTCGCAAATAAATTGAAAATTCAATTTTTTATCATAATTGCAAATATTCTTAACATTATTTCTATCTTTCAAACAATTCTGACAACCAAATAAATGTGAAAAACATCCTCTTGTAAATACTAATGGCAATCTACCACCAACAATAAATTGAGTATTATTATTTTCAAATATCTTGCAATTATCTTCATACGATAATTCTGGCGATGAAGTAAATTCTTCTATACCATTATCTTTCAAATATTGTAATGAATGATGATTCCAAACATATATTGTATAATCAATATATTTCTTTTTAAAATTAATGTCTTTAGTTAAATATATTTGAGTTAATCTTGTAAACATAACTTCTTGATTTTGTAAGTATTTTAAATATTTTTTAATGTTTTCACTTTTAAAATTAAATAATGGCAATTTATATATTAAACCTGTAGGATATTTTTTTACTATTTTTTCTATTTTCTTTAATTGTTCAATCGATGTTATATTATATATAATCTTTATAAATTTATCATTAATTAATTCAGCTATCATTTTTTCATCTTTAAGTTCAATATATATTTTATTTAATTTTAAATCTTTTCTATTATGTTTTATTATCAATTTATCCTTACAATCACTATTAATATAATCTATTACTTCATCATAAAGTTTTTTGGATATAAAATATTTATCGTTGTAATTTTTTTGATATTTTATTTTATATACATTTACATTTTTCAATCCAAAAATTGTATTATCAAATAATTTATCAAAATCAACTTCAACTAAATCTAATGTTTCTTTATTTTCAAAGGTATGTCCATCACCTTTATAATTTACATATAAAATTTTAGAAATTATATTATTGTTTATTGTTAAGTCTAGTGATATATTTTTCTTTTCATAATCCCAACTATTTTTTTTCTCTGAATAAACATAATAAACATTATCAGACTCAAAATCATTAGACAATTTTATAGGAATATCATTTTCATAATAAAAGCAAACGTCAAATTTATCTAATTTTTTTAAATCCCTAGCTTTCATAACTGGCTTAATTCTTGAATTTATTTTTTCATATTGATTATTTTCTTTAATACTTGTTCCATATAAATAACCAACTTGTGTATCATCTGTTTTTAAATTATGAACTTCTTTTAATATGCTTTCTATCTCAGATGGTTTTCTACGTCTACCCTCTAATTTAAAACAATCAATTCCATTTAATTTACTTATTAAATTAATACAATTCATATCTGGAACGTATAAATAATTACCTTTTTCATCGTTTATTGAATACATATCTCTACAGGTTATAATACATTTTCCACGATTTCCTCCACCACCACAAAATAATGTTCCAAAAAAGCATAATCCACTAAAACTCAAACACTGTGAACCCCATATAAAACTTTCCAATTCTATATTAGTATTCTCTTTAATTTTATTTAACTCACTTAAAGTTAATTCTCTTGCTAATATTGCTCTTTTACCACCTAAACTTTCAACAAAATTTACATCATCTATGGAATGACATCCAAATTGTGTTGAAAAATGTAAAGGTACATTTGGAAACTCTTTTTTTAAAACTTCTATTAGTCCAATATCAGCTACAATAAAACTATCAGGTAAAGTATGATAATGTAAAAATTTAACCACTTCCAATATTTCATTATCTAACATTAAGATATTTAATGTTAAATAAAATTTAATATTATTATTATGTAATTTATTTATTAATAACTCATACTCATCTTCACTAAAATTAATTGCTTTATTTCTAGCATTCCATTGTTTTAAACCACCATAAACTGCATTTGCTTTATTATCTATTGCCACTTTAATATGTTCCATATTAGAGGCTGGACTTAAAATTTCCATAACTATCTCCTTAAAGTATTTACATCTAAATCTTGAGTTCTTTTCATTATTTTTTTAATTAATACTTTTATTACATTATTTTCAACTTTGTAACTTATTTCATCTCCAACTTTTTTACCATAAATAGCATTACCCATTGGACTATTTACGGATATTTCTTGAATTTCAGACATTCTGTTTGGGGAACTACCAATAAGTTTAAAGATACAATCTTCTTCAATATCATCTGGTGCATATTCAACATCTAATACTACGTAATTATCAATATCTAAACTATCAGAATCTAATTTATCTTCAATAACTGTAACATTTTCTATTTGCTTTCTTAAATCATCTATTTGAGCCATTAAAGATCTTTCTTCTGATTCTGTTTGATATAATTCTGGATTATCGTGCCAATTATCACCTTGATATATTGCCTTTGTTCCTTTATAAATTCTAGTATTTGCTAATTCTTCTTGTTTTTGCATTAATTCCTTTTTTAATTGTTCTAACCCTTTTTTATCTAATTTTAAATTATTCATAATTTTTTTCCCTCCTATTTTCTTACAATAGATTTTCCTTTTATCTTATCTATTTCAAAATATATTTCTTCTAAAACTTCTTCAATACTTTTATTTTCAGTATTAACACAAATATACGGTATAGAAAAATTTTGTAAAAAATATAACATCTTATCATAACCATCTTGAAATTTTTCTGGATCATTTAAATCTTTATCATTTTTATCTCTTAACATCATTCTTTGTCGCCTTGTTTGTGGAGTGGCATATAGTAGTATTGTTAAATCTGGTACTCCTACAATATCTATCATAGATTTAAATACTGCATCACTATTCATATCACCATTCCAAAAATAATTAGACGCAAAATGACGATCAACAATAAAATTTTCAAATTTTCGGAAACACAAAATATTGCCCATACCTATAAACCAGGCTCTTATAGCACTATCTTTAATTTTATAAACACGATTTGCAACAGCCATTAAATCAGCATATCCATTTTCCTCGCTATCCTCAAAAAAATAATGCAATGGTTTATCAATATACATAAGATCATAATGTTTTGCAATTTCTCTACCGATGGTTGTTTTTCCAGAACCATCCATTCCTTCTATTGCTAATTTCATATCAACCTCTCGTTCCTTTATATTTATACAACGAATAGCCTAAAATCTTATTTTGAAATACTAATCTCAGTTTAAATAGTGAATTATCGTTTAACCGTATGATGTATTTATTATTCAAAATATATTTTTTATCATTTACTTCTTTTAAATTTACTTTTTTAATTCCTAAATTTTTATGTAAATCACTAATTACATCATCAATAGTTATATTCATTTTATTTTCCCCCTCTAAATAACTATATATAGCTTTTGCTACACCATTTTTATTATTACTTTCTGTAACATAAGATGATATTTTTTTTATATCTTCATCACCATTGTTCATACATACTGTATTTTTTAAATTTTGAAATACCTCCTTATCATTTTTACCATCACCAATAAACAATACTTCATCAGATTTTAATTTTAAATATTTCATTAATTCTTTTATTCCTAAATATTTATTATCAGGAACTGATCCTATTTCTATATAATTAATTTTCTTTTTTAAAGTAGATTCATAAGAATTTTTATAATATTCGGTTATATACAAATTTTCTTTTTTTAACATCTTTTGAAGTTTTTCATATATTTCATCCAAATTTTTATCAGATACCAAAACTATTTTTACTATATCTGAAATTTTGTTTTCTTTAATATAATTCAAAACATTTGCTACATAAAATACATTATTTTTTAATTTTTTAGGATATTTTTCATTTAGTATTGTATGTTTTAGAGTGAAATAATCCATTTTGTCAGAACCCTCTGAAAATAATCTATTAATATGAACATCAATTTCATTTGTTTTAGCAAATTTTATTATTTGTTCAACTTGTCTTTTATTTAAATAATTTACTTTAACTTGATTCATTGTTGCTAAATCTAAAACTACACTCCCATTACTAAAAACTGCATAATCAGATTTAATTTTATTGGTTATATACTTTGTTGATGAAAACATCCTTGCTGTCGCTATAGCTATTTCGACATTAAAATCTTTTTTTGCTTTTCTTATTGCTCTTTGATCTTTTAAACTTATTTTATTTTTATCGTTTAGTAAAGTTCCACCAATATCCAATAAAATAAGACGCAATTTTGATGTTTTTGACATATCAACACCTCTTTTTAATTAAATTATATTTAATTAAATAAACTAAATAAAATCTTTTTTGCTAATGTTGTTATAAGTAAAATTTATAGCCAAAAAAAAACTATTATTTTAAATAGTTTTCAATAAATTGTTTTACTGGATTAGTCAACCCATCATTAAGATATATTAAATTAAGTTCAAAGTTAGGCAAATCGAAGTCAACTGGAATCTCTTTAAATATTTCACTATTTAATTCTTCTTCTACTGCTTTTTTTATAACGTAGCCTGCTCCTAATCCTTTCTTTACAGATTTTACTATAACATCAGTTGTTTCAACTTCCAAAATATCTTTTAATGTAATATTTAAATGTGCCAAAATATCATTTAAACTTTTTCGCATTGAAGATCTTTTATTAGGTAAAATAAATTTATAATCACTTAATTTTTTATCTTCATCATATTCAGATGAATTAACTACAAAACACGTCTTATAATCCGATAACTTTTTAATACACATTTTTACATTATTTATTTCTATTGGCGAATTATCAATTACAAAATCAATTTCATAATTTAATAAACCATTAATTAATTGATTACTAGAACCACTTATAAGATTTATATGTGCATTTGGAAAATCTTTTTGAAATTTTGAAATTATATCCAATAAATAAAATGATGCAATATGTGATTGAACTCCAATGCTAATTGAAACATTATCTAAATCTTGACTATCAATAAGCATTTTTTCACCAAGATTTAATGTACTTAATCCATTTTCTATATACTCTAAAAATAATTTGCCTGTGTTTGTCAATTCTATTCCTTTGGGATTTCTATGAAATAATTGAACATTTAGAATATCTTCTAAATCCTTAATTTGTTGACTAACACTAGATTGAGTTATATGCAATTTTTGAGCTGCCTTAGTTAATGTTTCAGACTTACCAACAACATAAAATGTTCTATATAAGTTTAAATTTATATCTAATCTCATTTTTTCACCTTGCTTTCTATATATACTTTTATTTTTTTATTATTTACAATATATTCTGTCATAGAAGAAATCTTTTTATGATAGATTGCTTTTCCAATCGGTGAATTTAATGTTATTTCTTGATATTCTTCATCATTATTATTTGCATAAAAAGTTCCAACTAACTTAAATAGTAATTCTTCACTACTATTATCTTCATATTCTAATTTTAACAATACTATATCATTTATTTTAACTAAATCATCATCTTTAGCATCTTCTTTTATAATCACTAAATTATTTAATATTTTTTTATTATCATCTATTTGTTTTAAAATCTTTTTTTCTTCTCTAGCTGATTGTTCAAAGTCAAAATTATCGTGCCATCCATCACCAACAGCTGAATTAAATGATTCACTATTTTCTTTACCTTTACCATTTAATTTATTTCTTAAGTCGTCAATTCCTTTTACAAATAAATCATAACCATCTTGACTTACATAATAAATTTCTTTATCCATACAATACCTCTTTTAATTGAATAATATTTTACAATATTTCTTCTTCTTTGACAATTTAATTTTTTATATTACTAATAATTTTCCTTAGTTTCTCTATATTTATAGGCTTTTCCAAATAAGCTGTAAAACCTAAGTCTAAATACTTTTCTTCACTATCTAGTTCTACATCAGCCGTTAAAGTAATAACTGGTGTTTTAAAATCATTAATTTGTTTTAGTCTTTTAAATGTTTCTACTCCATCCATTTCGGGCATCATAATATCCATAAAAATTAAGTCATAATGCTTTTCTTTAACCATTTTTAAGCATTCAGAACCACTTAAAGCATTATCTACTTCATAGCCCTCTTTTTCTAATATTTTAGTTGCTACTTTTAAATTAATTAAACTATCATCTACTACTAATATTTTCATATTTCTAAACATTCCTTTCCGCTTCACTACGTTTTGCTTAAGCCACAAACCGCAATGAAAATAATTATCTAATTTCTTTATTCTTTGATATAATAGTAAATTGTTATCAGGTATACTACAGAGCACGGGGAGGTGAGTGGTGTTAGATCTTGTTTTCTAAACCCGTATATTTATATGTGTCGATTATCTCTAGAGTACAAATGAGTGTGCCTTATAGATTTTGAATCTATTGTTATTGAGCACGGAACCTTATCTTTGGTAAACAATTT
>CANQZH010000006.1 GCA_947628245.1 uncultured Bacilli bacterium
CAACAACACTCTTAACTTCACTGCCAATTTGTTCTTGACTAACAAATAAATGAGCATCATTTTGACAAAAAGTTCGAGCCCTTTCAATTCCTTTTAAAGCTCCACTTGCTTCAAAACGACAATCACGGGCAATTTCACCAATTCTAATTGGTAAATCCCTATAAGAATGCATTTCATTAGCATAAATCATCATATGATGTGGACAATTCATAGGTCTTAAAACAAATTCTTCACCATCGACTTCCATTTTAGGAAACATATTTTCTTGATAATGTTCCCAATGACCAGAAGTCTTATATAATGAAACATTACCTAAAGGTGGCGTTAAAACGTGTTGATAACCTAATTTTTTTTCTTTATCTTTAATATAATTTTCTAATTCTTCCCAAATAATATAACCATTAGGTAAATACATAGGTAGACCTTTACCTACTAAATCATTAGTCATAAAAATATTTAATTCTTTACCAATTTTTCGATGATCTCTTTCCTTAGCTTCCTCTAATTCTTGCAAATGAGCTTCTAAATCTTCTGCTGTCTTAAAACATATTCCATAAATTCTTTGTAAAGGTTTATTTTTAGCATCACCTTTATAATATGATCCAGAAAACTTTAATAGTTTAAAATGTTTTAATTCTTTAACTGATTCAATATGAGGACCACGACAAAGATCAGTAAAATCACCTTGCGTATAACAAGATATAACCTCATCATTACCCATTTCCTTAATTAAATCAACTTTATAAGGATCATCTTTAAACATCTCTAAAGCTTCTTCCCTACTAATTTCTTTTCTAATAATTCTTTTACCATCTTTAGCTAATTTCTTCATTTCTTTACTAATTTTTTCTAAATCATCATTAGTTAAAGTCTTATCTCCTAAATCAATATCATAATAAAAGCCTTCTTCAATAACTGGGCCAACCCAAAATTTAGCATCAGGAAATAAATGTTTAACAGCTTGAGCCATTAAATGCGCACAACTATGATTTAAAATACTTAATTCTTCATTTTCTTTAATGTTTATCATTTTCATCACCTATTCTTCTAATTCTTTTAAAATTATTTTGATTATTCATTGTAATATTACGATATGGATTAAAATTTTGTGAAGACATAAATTTAACTGCTCTTTGATAAGTAACATTTTCAATAATTTTTTCAATTTGAAATTTATTAGATGTTAAACTCTCAGCATAAAATCTGACAACAATCGAAAAAAACATATTACCTTTATCGACTGGTAAATTATCTAAAATTTCTTTTATTTTATCAGTAGGTAAAGTGCATAACAATCTTTTAATTTTATCTTGTTCTTCACTAGTCATTAATTCATAACTATCTGGATTTTTAAGTAGAACTCTAAACACTTTTTTCATATTCCACCTCATTAAACTCCTAATGTTAATCTATCACAACAAAGACTAGAATTCAATAATATTTTAAAGAGTAAGTTAAAAAAGTGAAAAAACATTCAACACTTTTTATTTATAATATTAATTACTATGTTTTTGATGTATTTTACATCTATTTATTCTTTAGACACAGTTACTTAATGGAATCATAACATTGAATTTAATTATGATTTTATACTCTAAGTTTGAACGGATTATTTATGCTTCCATCTCCGTCATAGATTGTCGCTCTGGGTGACAGATAACCGACTGGCCATACCCCACCAGCGGAGTAGACCGAGCCATTGCCAGCAATAAACCCAAAAGTCGTGAGATAGTAATGAGACCCCGAGGACGAAGAAAGTGGTAATAATAACGCCTGATCACTACTGCTTGGTTTCAACCAATCATTATTTGCACATTCTGTATCATAATCATTTCCAGTCCAATGACGCAAGTCTTTTTCAAAGCAACTTTCTCTTCCTTTTTCTCCTCCATTTGTTGCATATCCATAATCGCTTGCATACATTATTCCTATTCCTTTATGATATTCTTTATCGTTTTCACTCGTCCATACATTTGGATAACTGACATCTCCTGTACTTGTTCCTCTCTCTCTTTCATAAAACATTCCGACTGTTTCTTCTTCAGTACTACTTCCTCCAATGTTCCATATTACTTCACTATCTATCATTTGTCTTGCTGTATCATCTAATCCTTTTGGTAAATCTCCATTTCCACTAAAATCACATTCACTTTTACTTGCTATGCCATAATAACCATAGATATAACATTCACCATTACTACCTTCATAATATATTCCATTTAACATATCTTTTAATTTTGACGTCGTCCAATTATTTGTATAATCTGAATCATAATCTCTATCCCAAGCATAATCTCCAAATTTTTTTTGTCCTTCTATTCCATCTGTTCTTATTATCTTTACTCTTTGTTCTACTCCTGTTGCTGTCTTGACATTTACTAAACCAATAATTCGCCATTTTTCATTATTAAATTCGACATAATTATCTGGATCTACCCCTGCATATCGATATTCCGTTTTATTCCACTCACTTCCTAATTCACTTAAATTATTATGTTCTATTGCATATAATCCATCTTCACCATCATTTGCTAATGGTATATCTTTATCTAATTCTATTATTTTTGGTTCTTCTGCTATTGTACTTTCTATTACTACTTTTGATTTATAGGTTTTGTTCATTGCATCATCTTCTACTTCTACATCTCCATTTAACCATATTCTAAGTTCGTAGCTTTTCTCGCCATTTGGTTCTAATTTTCCACTTGTTATTGTTCTTCCCTCTTTTGTATCTTCTAACTTTAAATCTTCGTAAGCATCATAATTACCTAATATTTTAGGAGTTCCAGTTTTTCCTTGTTCATTTAAAGCAACTTTTACAAAATCACTATTTAAATTAGTTACACTTAACATTTCTAAACTTATTGTATAATCAGCATATTCTTCACAATTATTTTTTACGGTAAAAGTAAATGGTTCTAAATCTAGTCCTTCACCATCACTTATCGGAAATGCATTTTCTAAATTTATATCATTTGCTTGGTTTTCCATTGATACATTTAAACAAGATGAATTTACGATATTTACTCCTGTTTGTTCTTTTGTTAACCTCCAATAAGCATAAGTTAAGCCTAAAGTTATTACTATTACAGCTAATACTCCTAAAGTTATTAATAAATATGTTTTTTTATTTTTCTTTTGATTTTCCATACACAATTTCTCCTCTATGATAATTAAATTGTAACATACCCCCCCCCCCAATTTGTCAAGTAAAAAAAGAAGCTTTGACACTTCTTTTGACATTACTTACTTTTTTTCTTTAAATTTTTATTAATTAAACGTACTTTAACTCCCTTAACAGTTGAAAATTTCTTTTTAACGCCTTTAGGTAGATTTACTTTATAAGTTTTCAAATCTCACACCTCCCAATAACAAAAGAATTATATCACATAGATTTTATTTTTGCTATAATAATTACGGTGATTGTTATGAAAGTTTTAGTTATTGGTGGTGGAGCATCAGGTTTAGTAAGTGCTATAGTAGCAAGAAAACAAAATTATGATGTTACCATTTTAGAGCAAAATAATAAACTAGGTAAAAAATTATTAATAACTGGTAATGGTCGTTGTAATTATTGGAATGAATTGCAAGAAATAAATAAGTATCATAGTAATAATCCTGAATTATTTGAAGAAATTTTTAAACAACAAAAAGATAAAGTTTTAAATTTTTTTGATAGTTTAGGAATTATTCCTAAAATTAAAAATGGTTACTATTATCCTTTTTCCAATCAAGCAACTAGTATTTTAAATGCTTTGGTAAATAAAGTAGAAAAAGAACAAATTAAAGTTAAATGTAATGAAAAAGTAATTGATATTAAAAAAAATCAACAATTTATAGTAACAACTAATAATAATGTTTACTATGCTGATAAAATAATTATTGCAACTGGATCACTTGCTAATATCAAAGATGAATATTTAGGTTATGAACTTGCTCAAAAATTTAATCATCAACTAATTAAACCTCAACCATCATTAGTATCTTTAATTGGTAAAGATAATTTTTATAAAGAATGGGATGGTGTTAGATGTGAAGCCATAGCCTCTTTATTTATTGATAATAAATTAATAAAAGAAGAAACTGGCGAAATTCAATTTACTAACTACGGATTAAGTGGTATTTGTATATTTAATTTAAGTAATTATGTAGTTAATAACTTAAATCACAATTTAGTTATTAACATTAATTTTATACCTTGGTTTAAAGAAAAAAACTTTAAGAGTTGGTTAGATAAGCAAAATCAAAAATTAAATAATTACTCATTAAAAGAAATATTAGAAGGCTTTTTAAATTATAAAATCGTTAATTTAATTTTTAAACTATTAAAATTACAAGATAACGTTAAATGGAACGATGTTAATAAAGATGCTTTAATAACATTATTAACAGCTTTTCCTTTTACTCCAACTGATACCCAAAAATTTATAAATGCCCAAACAACTAAAGGAGGAATTCCTCTTAATGAAATAAATGTTAAAACAATGGAATCTAAAAAAGTCAAAGGATTATATTTTACTGGTGAAATATTAGATGTTAATGGTGATTGTGGTGGTTACAATTTAGGTTTTGCTTGGATGAGTGCTTTACAAGTCAAATTTGACAATTATAAATAGTATGATATAATACCAACTAGATGAAGAAAGATAATATTTTTTTCATCGTTTAGAAATTCTTAAATACTTTATTAGAATTTCGTCTCCTATGATTATTTTATCACTTATACCCATATTAGGTATAAGCTTTTTTTATATAAAATAGCTCCACCAAAGTAAAAAGAGGCTGTTAAATATTTAATTATTCAACAACTCCCTAATATTCAACCAATCTTTCTTACTAATTTAATAGAAGAATAATCTTTTTTATAACTTTCTTCTTCAACCATATCAGATAATAAAACATTAGCATTTTCATTAGTATCAATTTGATAACATAAATTATCATATTCATCTTTATTATTACTTGTTATTTCATAACTTATCTTTGTTTTTTCATCAGTATAAATAGTTTTATATAAATCATATTCTTTAGTTATTAAAGGTAATAATTTATTATCTTTAAAAACATAATAACAATCATTTATTAAATACATTTTATCATCTAATTCTTGAATTTGTACATTAATAGGTAAATTACTAATAATCTTAAAATTTTCATAATCAATTAAATAAACACTTAAATCATTTACTACTTTAATAAAATCTTTGAAAAAAACTATTTCTTTATAATTACCTTTTTCAATTAACTGTTTATCACTAAATAAATATAACATATTATTAACAGTTATATATAACTTATTATTATATTGATAATTAACTTTACCATTAGTATAATCTATAACTTTATATCCATTAATAATTAAAGCTTGTTTTTCTCCTTGATATAAAAGATAAACAATACCAAACTCTTCCCTATTTTTCTTTATTAAATCTTTATTTTCATAAACATTAACTTCATCTAATGTCTTAACTATTAACCCAAACTTATCATCTTTTTTAAAACTAACACTATCTTTATCAATATCTATAATTTTACAATCCTTAACATATATTTTACCCTTATAAGCCATATCACTTAAATCTTGATGATTTAAATATAGAAAATCTTCATTTACAATATTATCATATCTTGGTTCAATAAAATATTCTTTACTATAAAAACCAACTTTATTATTTAATCTAACTAAATAATCATCTTTACTTTTTAAAATATCATCATATTTAATATCTAATAACATTTTTTGATTTACTCTATCATATATACCATATTTATTATTATTTTTAACAATATATTCATTATCATTACTATATTTAACTTCATCAAATCTTGGAACTGAATCTTCACTATGATATTTAATAATATCAATATAATCTTTATTATAACAATACAAATAATCATTTATAACTTTTATTTTTTCATAATTTTTACTTCTTTGATATTCTAAATTATTAATATTTACATAAAAACTTTTATCTTCCATTTCAAATATTAATTTACCGGAAACTTGATAAATATTTTGATAAATGACTGGTTCAATTAATCCTTTACCAATACAATATAATCCATGCATCACTCCTTTATACACAATAAAATAATCATTAAAATTATTTTCAATATGTTTAACTAAATCAAAATCTCCCATTAAATTATCTAATTTATTATCAAAAAGCCAATAACGATAATTAATAGGATTATTAAAAACATAATTACGATAAAAACGATAATAATTATTAATAATAAATTCTTGTTTATTAATATCATATATAGTTACTTCATTATCTTTTTCTAAAATTAAATAATTATTATCTAAACATTGATAAGAATATTGTGGTTCAAGAATTACTTCATTTTTAGAAATATTAGCTAATCCCACAACATAAGGATTATCTTCATAAATTAAAGCTATATCTTTAAATACTTTTAATATTAAATATTTTTTAGTAATCTTTTCAACTGTACTTTCCTTTTGCATTATAAAATATTCCTTTCTTTATATATCCATATATTTACGATACTCTTCTAATATTCCCTTTTTATCTTTACTTAAACTTGGTTTAACTTGAAAAATACCCGGATATTGATTACCTTCTAAAACAGCTAAACCATTTTTAGTAACAGCAATATCCCAACCTACATATCTAATAGAAGGTACAACTAAAGAAAGTTCATCAATTAATTTTTCTAATTCATTAAAATGCGGTACCTTAAACCCAACTATTTTTTCTTTAGTAATAGGATGATTCTCATAAATAATTCCTTTCTCATCAATAGCAGGCACATAAACAACACCATTAGAATTAACAAAAGTATACATACCTCCACTACTAAAATTATCAACCTTACCATTATTACCAATTCTTAAAATAACATTTAAAATATGCGATTTACCAAAATCATCTAAAAATGATAAAACTCGAAGTCCATTTACACTTAGAGGATATAACTTAGATAACTCATCATCTTGTATAAGATACTCTTCAACTAAATATTGCTGATTATTTAATAAATCTTCATAAAGCTTTTTAATATTTTTAAACTCTTCAATAACAACTACTCCTTTACCTCCACACTCATTAACAGGTTTAGCCACAACTTTATCTTTTCCTTTTAAAAATTTTTTAAACTCATCTAAAGAACATTCTCTTAAATCAACGAATTCTCTTCCTAAAAACTTTTTAAATAAATGATTAAACTTAATCTTATCATCTAACTTATCCCAATCATTCTTATCATTATATTTTCTAACTATCTCATTATTTAAACGACCAGTTAAATAACTTTTTCTTTCTTTTCTCTTTAATAAATAAAACTCAAATTCAAAATAATCCATATATCCACTACCATAAAAAAGTGCACACCAAACTATATCAATAAGAATAAAAATTGTAGGTTTATGAACTTTCTTAGCAATCTTTTTAGAATGTTGATAAAAAGATTTATAATCCACATTTTTAATTTTCTTTAACATATACTTCATTACTACTCACCTTTAATTAAATTTTTTAAATCACTTGGTTTATTAACATTAGGAATAGCCTTTAATTTTAACATTATATAAAAATATACTACAGCTCCAACAAAACCATAAACAGCACATATAACAATACTAGTTAATCTACTACCTCCATCAATTGGAATAATAAATTTTAAACCAATTAAAACTAATACCATAACTATACAAGAAATAATAGTCTTACCTAATACTTTAATAGTATCTTTATACGCAATATGATATGTTCTATTTAACCTCCACAATAAGAAAGAAATAGTTGTAGCTTGTGATAAAATACTAGCAATAGAAGAACCATAATAAGCTTCTAAACCAATTATTTTAAATAAATGCATCATTGGCACATTTAGTATCATCTTAACTAATAAGCCTAAAAATAAAGAACCAAATGATAATTTAGTATTATTCATAATTTGTGATGTATCTACTAAAATAGATTGAAAAGATAAAGTAATCGCAATAAAAATATTAACTGCAAATAAATTAACTCCAATTTGATCATAACCATAAAAAGCATTCCATACTGGATAAGATAAAAATGATAAACCAATTGTCATTGGAATAGTTAAAACAACTAATATTTGCATAGCTTGATTAACTTTCTTACTAACATCTTTAAAATCTTTTTTTACAAAACTTGGCATAATATGAGGAATTAAACTAGCAGTTATTCCAATACTAATTGAAATAATAATCATATTTAATTTAGAAGCCCAAGTCGAAATAATTCCCATAACATTTTCAGCATCAATAGCCGAATACCCCAAATTAGTTAAAGTTTTGACAATAGAAAATAAATCAACAATACTATAAGAAGATTTAATAATATCAATTAAAACAAAAGGAATAGCATAATATAAAATCTTTTTAAACAAAGCTTTAGTTGTAACTTTCTTTTCTTCTACACTTTCCTTTTTCGTTATTTTAAAAACATCTTTATTTTGCCTAATTTTATACTTTAAATAAACATAAGCAATAAAAGCTCCAATAGTAGCTCCTAAAACCGCTATACTAACTGAAAACTCTAAACTAAGATGAAAAACTCTTAAAGCTAAATAACTACCTAAAACAATAATAACAACTCTAACTAATTGTTCTATAACCGCCGATATTTCAGAAGGCATTATAAATTTATGACCTTGTAAAAAACCTCGATTAACACTTAACATTGGTACAATTAATAAAGCAGTTGAAATAGTTCGAATAACTAACGTAATACTATCTAGGCTATTACCACCTAAAGAATCACCTTTAATTAAATAAGCAATCTGAGGTGCAAAAATAAATAATGCTAAAAAACAAAGAATACCAAGCATACTAAGAATTTTAGAACCCATTTTATAAGCTCTTTGCTTTAAATGTTGATAATCCAAAGTATTATATTCACTAATAATTTTACTAATAGCAGTTGGAATACCAACCGTAGATAAACTTAAAAAAATAGTATAAATCTCATAAGCATAACTATATAAAGCTCCACCTTGATTACCAATAATATTATAAAAAGGTATAACATAAACTAAACCTAATATTTTACAAATAATAACACTAGCAGTTGCAATAAAAGCACCTTGTAAAAAACCACTTTTTTTCATCAAATCACCAAATATATTATATAAAAAGTTACAACATTATGCAATTTATTTAAAAAG
The DNA here is from genome assembly GCA_947628245.1 of uncultured Bacilli bacterium. Classification (GTDB taxonomy): domain Bacteria; phylum Bacillota_I; class Bacilli_A; order RF39; family UBA660; genus Ventrenecus. The sequence goes on from CANQZH010000006.1 coordinate 9,163, forward strand.
TAAATTCAACCAAAATAACATCTTCGCCAATTTTTTTAATTTGATTAAAAGTAATCAAAACATCTTCTTTAAAATGAAACAAGTGAAAAAAACGTCTAGGTTCAATCACAAAATGAATAATAGTACCACTATCATTAATTTCAGCATCAACAATTCTACCTAAACGTTTACCATCTAAAATATTAACAATATCTTTTCTTTGTAAATCAGATAAATTCAATTTTATCACCAATAAATTATATGCTATTATTAGAAAAGCTAAAATCTACCATCTATATTTAAATAATAAATTTAAATTTTATCGAAAAAAAAGGTAAATTTATTACCAATTTTATTTTATTCTTGAGCTGTATATTCACCATTCCAAGCAGCTTCAGCAGCACCAGCACAATCGCCATTTGGACTAGTAAGACATCCACGACAAATTTCAAAATCTTCTCTAGCTCCTGAAGTTTGGAAATTAGATACAAGACCTAAAATCATACTAACTAATGTAGGAATAAAGAAAATAACTACACCGGCAATTGCTCGATAAGCAAGATGTTTTACTGCTTTAGAGATTTCATCATCCTTACTTCCTACAACAGCCTTTCCTAAATCCATCATACCAAAAACAATTAATATAATTGGAATTACAATTTTAAATACTAATAGGACATATCCTACAATTTGCCATACATTTGCCGTATTAGAACAAAAATATACGCCTGATTCCATAAAATTTCAACCTCATTTCTTTATAATTTAATTTTAAAAGAATTTTTTTAATAAGTCAAGGAAGTTTTAAATATTTGTAAAGGATTAGACATTTTTATATGGAATTGCTAGACCATCAATAATTCTTTTTAAAGCAAAGTAATCCGTAACAATCATATCTTCTTCGTTTATACCAACAATAATTTGATCATATTTTTTAAAATTTAATAAGCAAGCTTTATTAAATCCTTGTAAAGATAAATTAGCCAATTCATCTAAATTCAAATTATATTTATTAACTTTTTCATAATCTAAAGCAATTTGATTTAAATCAATTTCTTTACCAATTAAAACTTTAACATCTTTATTTATTGGTAAATGAATAGTAGCTCCAGTAATTAAAGGTAGTGATAATTTTAACTGTTTATTTATTGGTACTGGATTAGTAATAGGAAAATCTTTGGTAAAAGATTTCCCACCTATATGATACTTAACATAAATTTCTTTCATAACAAACCCACCTGATTAAGTTAATATTCTATCACGAACATTTTATTTGTCAACTTATTTCAATGTTCCCCAAAAAATAGATGACTCTCTAAGCTTTATTTTGCTTTTAACATTATATTTTTATTAGAATGCCACAAAAGGATCTTCAAAAGTTCCAGCAGCATCAGAGATTGTTGTTGATTGTTTCAGATATACGACAGGATAAATTTCACCATCATCTCCAGCATAGCCACGGTTTACAAAACCACTACCACCGATAAGGAAAACATTGCCTGCATTAGACTCGTAAGGAACTGGATTTAAAGTCCATTTATAAAAATAAATACTACTTGGCTTTAACCAATTTGCATTTGAGCAGTCATCTTCATCATAACCATAATTATACATACTTTTTGCTAAACATATACTTCTTACACTTTTTCCTATAGCATAGCCATAATCACTTGCATTTATTAAACCGATATATCCATCCCATGTTGTTGTTCTTTCTATTTCATCATTACATTCATTTCCTTCACCTTGACTTAAACAATATTGTTTTCCATCTATATTTCCTCTTTCAGCCTTGTATGTTGCATTTGCTGTCCATTTAGAATTATCATCTGTTGCAAAAGTTCCTGTGTTCCATCTTACTTTAGCTATTTTATTTTTTGCTTCTTCACTTATTCCACTACTTTTAAAATCACAAGATTCATAACTATCATCATATCCATCAAAGCATTGTCCACTATCATTGTTCCAATATAAACTATTGTTTATTAATATTTCATCATAACTACTACAAACATAATTAGCATATTCTATACATAGTGTTTCTTGATTGTCACTATACCCTGGATTTAATAGTTTCATTATATCAGCTTGGCTCCATTCATTTACTCCAAATCCATCATTTACTTCATAATTTTCATCAACATTAACGTCTCCTTTTGATGTATCCCAACTAAACCATCCAATATTATCATCTCTTATTATTTTTATTAAATTTTCTTTTTTATTTGTTTCTACATTTACTACATTCTTCATTACTCCTATAATACGCCATAATATTGGTTGGCCATCACTATCCCTATCACCAATATCAATATAATTATTTGGGCTATCTCCTACATATCTTAAGTTTTTATCTTCAGTATCATCATACATTAATTCTGGTTCTTCTTTTGTTTGTTCTTCTTGGGCTTTTTCCTCTAATAATTTAACTCCAGTTTTTTTATTAAAATACAATGTACATTTTGTTTTCTTTTTAGTTAAACCTTTTACTAATGGAGCCCACTTTTCCTCATTCCATTCAACACTTGCTCCATTATCGCATTCTGCTTTTTCAAATACTAGATTATCAGCATTTCCTTTCTGAGGCATATCATCTAACCTAGTATTACCATTATAAAAACCAAACAAAACATCATTATTATCTAAATTAACTTTACCATTAAATTGAGTATAAGTTTTATAAAGTAATAATGATACTCCTATTATAGTTATTACGCCTAAACTTATAAATATCATTTTTCTTCTTGTTCCTTTTTTATCTTTAAAACTTTCTAATTTCATATGTTATCATCCCTTTACTATATATAAAGTATAACATATAACCCCCCCCCTGTGTCAATAGATTTTTTGACAATTTTTTAATTTTTTTATAAATTAAAAAATTAAAATAATACGAAATTGAATAAAATGTGCAAATTAAAATAATAAATACAATTAATTTAAATGTAAGGAAGTGTCAAAATTTAAAAAATTGCCTTGCAATTGTGTAATTAGTAAGTTTAAAAAAACTGAACATTTATTTCATTGCATTTAAAAAAGTAGTTATTAAATCTATATTATCTAATATTTCATCCATTTTATCTGTTGCTCTTTCTTTATACATTTCTTTCATAGCTGTTTCAAAATCTTTAAAAGCATTAGGATTACGATTTAAGATTTTTATCCAATTAGAGTTTTGTTTTAAATGATTATATAGTTTAGGGTTTTCAATTAATTTTTTTTGTAAGTTTAAATCCATAAGTTAATCCTCAAAAAATTGGTTAATTGGTCTTGGAACTTTAGGTACCGCATTAGTAACATTACTAGCACCCTTAGTAGTTAATTCACTAACTAAACTTAGAGCTTTCTGGGCTGTTTTGATATGTTCTTGAATAGAATTCATATCAATATTTTTTAGTTTATTAGAGATATTATCTGTTACAATTGTTTCATTTGGTTTAGTTAGATAATTAGACCAAGCTTTTTCATCTTCTCCATAAATGTCATATATTTCATAAAATTTTTGCCAAGTCATATTGCCATTTTTAATATGATTTACTAATTCAGGATGCCGTCTTGCAAAAACTTTAAAAGCTTCTTTATTGTTCATAAAAAAAATCACCTACTACATTTTATGTAGTAAGTAATTTTTTATAATTTAAAATCATCTAAGTTAAATTCTTGTTGTTCACTTTTTTCTTCTTTTAAAGTAATTTTTTCTAATTCATATTTAGCATCAATATAATCTATTTTTTTCTTACTCATTAGACTACCAGTAGATTTATCATCCATTATTGGAATATCAGTTGCTTTTAATTCTTTCGCAATACTATCAATACTAATTATTAAAGTTTTAGCAAGAATAACGCATCTTATCTCATAAGGATTAGATTTAACTTTTTTAATTAAACTATTACCTTTTTTAGCTCTTCCAGTCTCACTAAAATCTGAAGATTTTACTCTTTTAGCTGTATTTTGATTAGTAATTATGACAGCATAATCAAATTCATCATAACTATTTAAGGAAACTATTTCATCATCTTTTAGGTTCATTGCTTTTACCCCTGAACCTCTTACCCCAACTAAAGGAACTTCAACTTTAGAAAAGCTTGTATAATAACCATTTTTACTTGTCAATAAAATATTTTGTTTACAAATAAGAGCATTAACGACTTCATCTTCTTCTTTTAATTTCATTGCAACCATTGCTTTAGAAATTCTTGTAGCAAAGTAATCAGCCATTTTGCTTCTTTTAATCATTCCTTTTTTAGTTACTAAAACAATTTCTTTATCTTCTTCATAAATACAGGATGATATAACTTTTTCATTTTGGCTTAACATAACTATATTATTGACGTGTTTACCTAAATCTTTCCATTTAGCTTCAGGTATTTTATGAACTGGCAAGAATAAATAATTACCTAAGTTAGTAAAGACTAAAATATTATCTTGAGTTGTAACATCATAAAGATTTTTAATATAATCACCAGGTTTCATAGTTGGTTCTTCATTATTTGCAGCATAGCTTTTACTACTAACTCTTTTAATATAACCTTCATTGGTAACAACTACTACTACTTTTTCTTTAGGAATCATACTTTTCATATCAATTTTTATTTCAGTTATTTCATCTTTAATTATTGTTCTTCTTGGATTACCATATTCTTTTTTAATCATTTTTAATTCTTGTTTCATCACGTGTTTTAAAGCTTCTTCATTATTTAATATTTGTTCCCAAATATACATATCTTTCTTTAATTTTTCCATTTCTTCAGTAATATCTACAATATCAGTATTAGTTAAGCGATACAATTGTAATTCAACAATAGCTTTAGCTTGTTCATATGTAAAATCATACTCTTTACATAAATTATCAATAGCATCAGTTTTATTTTTACTAGCCCGAATAGTTTTAATTACTTCATCTAAAATACTAATGGCTTTCATTAAACCTTCTAAAATATGAAATCTTTTCTTCGCGTGTTCTAAATCAAATTTTGTTCTTCTTAATACAACTTCTTTTTGATGAGCAATGAAAGCATCTAAAATATCTAATATACCTACTAATTTAGGGCGACGATTAACAATGGCTACCATATTAAAATTATAGTTAATTTGTAAATCGGTATTTTTAAGTAAATAATTTAAAATAACCTCAGCATTAGCATCTTTTTTTAAATCAATGACAATACGAGCTAGATTATTCGCATCTGATTCATCTATAACATCGTTAATACCTTCAATTTTTTTATCAATTTTAATATCGATAATCTTTTTTAGTAATTGTTCTTTTAAAACATCATAAGGAATAGATTCAATAATAATTTGTTTTTTAGAACCATTACTTACAATTTCAGTTTTAGCTTTTAAAATTACTTTACCTTTACCTTTAGTATAAGCTTCTAAAAGTCCTTCTTTTCCTTCTATTACTCCCCCAGTTGGAAAATCTGGTCCAGGCATTATCTCCATAATTGTTTCTAAACGACAATTAGGACTTTCAATACGTTTAATTGTAGCATCAATTACTTCGCTTAAATTATGAGTTGGAATATTGGTTGCATAACCAGCCGATATACCTGTTGAACCATTAACTAAAAGATTAGGAAAAGCAGCTGGTAAAACCGTAGGTTCTAATTCCGTATCATCAAAGTTATAAGTCATTTCAACCGTATTTTTAGGAATTGTTTTTAACATTTCTTCGGCAATTTTAGATAGTCTTGCTTCTGTATAACGCATTGCAGCTGGACCATCACCATCAATTGAACCATTATTCCCGTGAATATCAATTAAAGTTTCCCTCATTTTCCATTTTTGAGACATATGAATTAAAGCCCCATATATCGAAGAGTCCCCGTGAGGATGGAAATTACCCATTATATCACCGACAGCTTTAGCACTTTTTCGATATGGTTTGTCGTGAGTAAAATGAGAGATAAACATCGCATATAAAATTCTTCTTTGAACTGGTTTTAGTCCATCTCTTACATCAGGTAAGGCTCTTTCTTGAATAATTTCTTTAGAATAACGGCCAAAACCAACTTCCATTAATTCTTCTAAACTATATTCAAATATTTTTTCAACAATTGTTTTTTCATTATTTTTCTTAGCCATATCATCACTTCCTAAAATCATCTTCTAAAGTAAAATCAACATTTTCATTAATCCATTCTTTTCTTGGAGCAACTTCATCACCCATTAAAACGTGAATTCTTTTCTCAGCAATTGCCGCATCATTTAAAGTAACTCTTAGTAACCGGCGATTTAAAGGATTCATTGTTGTTTCATATAATTCATCAGCATCCATTTCACCTAAACCTTTAAATCTTTGAATTTTTAAAGGAGCTTTAGCTTCTTTTCTTTTTTCTTCTAATTCTTCATCATCAGCTATATAAATTTTACCTTTGCTAGTTTCAACTGAATATAATGGTGGAGTTGCTACATAAAGCATTCCTTGTTCAATTAAAGGTCTCATAAAACGATAGAAAAAAGTTATTAGTAAAATTTGAATATGAGAACCATCAACATCAGCATCAGTCATTATAATAACTTTTCCAAAATTACTTTCATGGTAATCAAAGTCGGGACCAAGTCCGGCTCCAATAGCATATTCAATTTGTCTTAATTCGGCATTGGCTTCAATATCTTTAGCAGATGCTTTTTCACAATTTAAGACTTTACCTCTTAAAGGTAAAATTGCTTGAGTTTCTCTATTACGATTTGATTTAGCACTTCCACCTGCACTATCACCTTCCACTAAAAACAATTCATTTAAAGCATAATTTTTGCCGGTAGCTTTAGCAAATTTCTCACTTAAAATTCGTTCTTTATTATTCTTACCAGTTCCTTTTCTTACTTGTTCTCTTGCTTTTCTTGCCGCTTCTCTTGCTAATTTACTTTTAGCTGCTTTATCTAAAATACTTAAGGCAACTTCTTTATTTTCTTCTAAAAAGAATTTTAAATTTTCATAAGTTATACTTTCCACAGCATTTCTAGCTTCAGGTGTTCCTAATTTTCCTTTAGTTTGACCTTCAAATTGTAATAAGTTTTCTGGAATTCTAACGGATATAATCGCACTTAATCCTTCTCTAACATCAGATCCATCTAAACTTCCTTTTAAAACATTATTATTTTTAGCATAATCATTAAAAGCTTTAGTTAAACCAGTTTTAAAACCAACTTCGTGTGTTCCTCCATCAGCAGTTTTAACATTGTTAACAAAAGAAATGATTTGTTCATTATATGAATCAGTATATTGCATAGCAATTTCTACTTCAATATCATTTTTCGTATTTTTAAAGTTAATAACATTATGTAAAGGATTTTTATTTTCATTAATATATTCAACAAAAGAATTAATTCCTTTTTCATAATGATATTTAGCATTTAAATTATCTTCTTCATCAATTATTTCAATTGTTACATTAGATAGTAAAAAGGCACTTTCTTGCATTCTTTCACTTATCGTTGTAAAAGAAAAATTACAATTTTTAAAAATTTCTTTATCAGGTAAAAAATTAACAATTGTTCCCGTTTTTTTAGATTCACCAATTGTTTTTAGAGGACTTGCTACTTCTCCTCCATTTTTAAATTTAATTTGACTAATTTTTCCTTCACGATAGATTGTAACTTCCATTTTAGTTGATAAGGCATTAACAACTGAACCACCAACTCCGTGAAGTCCACCAGATACTTTATAACCTGAATTTTCAAATTTACCACCTGCGTGTAATACCGTATAAATAACTTCTGGGGTACTTTTGCCACTTTCGTGCATACCAATAGGAACACCGCGACCATTATCAGCAACTGTAATTGAACCATCTTTTTGTAAAATTATTTTAATATAATCACCATAGCCATTAATTATTTCATCAATAGCATTATCAACAATTTCCCATACTAAATGATGCATTCCTCTTTTATCAGTAGAACCAATATACATTCCAGGACGTTTTCTAACAGCTTCTAAACCTTCTAAGATTTTTATTGATTTCTCGTCGTATGTATTTTTATTTGCCATAACTTTCACCATAAAATAGTATAACATAAATTTTTTTAGTAACAAAATAAGTTGACAACTTAAGGTGTCAACTTACTCACTTTTATTTTTACGATATTTTTTCGATAATAGATTAACTTTATCACCAGTATCTAAAACGAAATAACCATCTTTATAATTATATTCCATAATATGTTCTTTATTAGCAAGACAACTTCGATGAGTTTTAATAAATCTACTATCTAACTTTTCTTCAATTTCATTTAAAGTTCCAATAATTTTAAATTCAATATTTTTCGTATAAATTATTAATTTACGATCTTCTTTATCTCTTGTGATATATAAAATATTTTTTAAATAAATTTCTAAATCAGCATTTCGACCATTAATTTTTAACATCTTTTTATCAAATTTTTGATTATAAATGGTTTGTAAATCTTTTTCTAAACGATTATCCATATCGTGAAATTTTTCAATAAAATCAAAAACATCTAATACTTGCCGATGAACACTTTCAAACATTTTGTCGTGACAAGTTACAAAGATAATTTCACTATCCCAATCATTTTTTCTAATCTTTTCAGCAATTTCAATACCACTTATACTATTTTTTAATTCAATATCCATTATATATATTTTTCGATAATCATCATTATTAATTTCGATATCTAATTCTTTATTATATTTTTCAAAATATTTAGTATTTATATCAATATCGTTTGTAAATGATAGTTTTCTTAAAATTTTTTTAATTTGTTCTTGAATATTTTTTTCATCTTCGACTACAACTATATGTGGCATTTTTAATCACTCCTACCCAATACATTATCGCTCTAAATTTCAAAAAGTCAATCTTTCATTTTAGTTAAATCAGCAATTCCTCCTGCACTCATTGTGGCACTTAAACACAAAACTAGGGAATTTAATAAATTAGTTTCAACTTTAAAAAAATAACAAATAAAGCCACTTATTAGACCAATAAAAACATTTTGTAAAGGGATATATTTATTAGGAATTTTTGTCCATTTTAGTTTATTAAAAGCTCCCAAAATATAAGTGATTAAACTAATAATAACTAGATAAGTGATTTGCATTTAAATCCTTCTTTCTGTTATAAAATATGAATTTTTAAAAAAATTGTTTATAGTAGATGACTATTATTAGACATTTGTAGGCACTTTTACTTGACAATTTTTATTATTTAAAAAAAATATATGATATAATATTCATATATTTGAAAGGGGCTATGCATTGTGAAAACAAGAAATAATGAGCAAGAAGTACAAAATAATGATCAAGAAATTATTGATCAAAAAAATGAGGCAATTCAAGATTATGAGTCAGAAATTACGGAAGTTAAAAGAAGAATTAAAGTTAAAGATGTCATTATTATTGTTGAAATTATCGTTATTGCTATTTTAGTTTTATCTGGGGTTGCTGTATTTATTTGGATGTAAAAAAAGGTTTTCAAGGCGAAAATCTTTTTAAATCCATTTAGCTATAGTTATTTTTCTAGTTGTATTAAATAAATAATTATCAAAAATATTTAAGATATTTTGAACAATGGCTCTTAAAATATCACTACAAGTCTTCTTAATTTTGATATTTAAGATTTCACTTTTCATTTCTTTACGAAATAAGTAATCTTCAGTATATCTATTTAAGACATAATCAATATCTTTTACCATTGTTATATCTTGATTGTTGGTTAAATCAGCTTTAAAAATAAAATCACGATAAATAGTTATTAATTTGTCGGTAATTATATCATCACCATTATATTTAAAATTAATTATACGATTAAAGTTTGGACAATAATTTAAGACTTCTTTGTTATTCATTTCTCTACCTTCTTCTATCTTAATAAAATAATACAATATTCGACAAAAAGTTGCAAGGTAAATTTTAAAAGAAAGGATGATTTTTTATGGCTACAGTTAAAAAGAAAAAATTAAAACTTAAAAAAAGTGCTTATAAATTAATTGGAATATTTATTTTTTTAATTATTGCTTTAATTGTTGGTTTAAAATTTTATAATGATTATAAGTATAAACAAACTTATGAATATAAATTAACAAATATGGGATATTCTATAGATGATGCAACTTTAATAATTGATAAAGTTAGTGATGAGACAGTTAATTATATTTTAAGTAATGATAAAAATGATTTAATTATTGATTTTATTAAGGAAAAATATTTTATTGAAAGTCATTTAAATGATTATTTAGAATTTTATAAAAAACAAGAAGATGAAGAATTAAAAGATATTGTAGCTTTAATAAATACTAAGGCTAATAATAAATGGTATGAAGTTACTTTTGATACGGATATTAGTTTAAATGAACGGATGTTAGTTAATAAATTTTATATGTTAAATAAAGATTATAAACCTACTAATTTAAAAAATATTTCTTTAGATTATTCTTATGGTAATGAAGG